>JAXJPN010000107.1:0-5328 GCA_036311625.1 Faecalimonas sp. | reverse complement strand
CTCGAATCCAAGTGCTTTTGCAGAGGCTCTGGCATAAGCATCCAAATCCTGTGCCTTGTTCTTCAATGTACACCCTGGATAATAACTGTACTTCATATCAATTCTCCTTTTTTATTAGAGTTCAATCTGTGCGATTGCATTCTTCAATGTATCTGCACTCTTTCTCAACTTCTCAACTTCCTCTTCCGTCAACTGTACCGGAATCTTTCCTTGATGTCCGTTTGGTCCAATCAGTGATAATGTACTTAAGCATACATCCTCGATTCCGTACTCACCGTGCATCATAGTAGAAACGGTTGCCGTCGAATCCGATGCTGCAACAAGCATACTGCAAAGTTGAACTACCGCTGTCGCTACTGCATAGAAGGTTGCTCCCTTGTTTGCAATAATCTTTCCACCGGATTTTTGCATGTATTCTAACATTGCTTCCTTGTCAAGTTCTTCAAAATCGGCACCCTTTGCTTTCATAAGCTCCGCATACTCATCAACCGGAACTGCTGAAATGTGAGCCTTGCTCCAAGGAATGAATGAAGAATCGCCGTGCTCACCGAATACATATGCATGTACATTCTTTTGAGCAACATTGAAGTGCTCAGAAAGTCCGCAACGAAGTCTTGCTGAATCCAGTACAGTTCCTGAACCCATAATCTGATTTTCCGGAAGTCCCGAAATCTTTGTGAAGACGTAAGTCATAACGTCAACCGGGTTACTTACAATAATATATTTTGCATCTGGAGCTGCTTTCACAATGTCTGGAGTAATACTCTTTAAAATATTCACGTTCGTCTGGTTCAATTCCAATCTTGTCTGTCCAGGCTTACGTGCAATTCCAGATGTAATGATAACAATATCTGATCCCTTTGCATCCTCATAGTCACCTGCAACGATAGAGATTGGTGATCTGAAGTATGTTCCCTGAATGATATCCATTACTTCACCCTCAGCCTTAGCTTTGTTGATATCAATCAAAACAAGCTCAGATGCGATATCTTCCTTTGATAAACTGTAGGCAATCGTTGCTCCAACGCTACCTGCTCCAATAATCGTAATTTTGCTGCTCATAAATGGGCCTCCTTTATTGTTTGTTTATTTTTTAACAATCTTTATTCAGAAAAAATGAGCGTTCGCTCACCACTCTTTCGACATAGTACCACAAAACACTCATTGATTCAAGTAAAATATATAATTTTTTTAATTTGGGACGTAGTAAAATTGAATTTTACTACGTCCCAAATTGATGCTAACGATAAAGCTTTTTTCTTTGCTGCCTTGCAGCAATGCTCACAGCCATACTTGTTGGTGCCAATCTGCTTGCCACTGTCGCAAGTTTCATCACAAATCCCGGTATAATCGTCACTTCTTTCCGAAACATCTTCGTGACTGCATAATTTGCACACTTCTCTGCCGAAATACCTTTGAGGGCGAATTCGACATTTGCCACCTTATTGAACTCCGTATCCACTGGTCCCGGACATAAGCAACCGATATACACATGGCTCCTCTTTTGCTTTAGCTCTTCCGCAACCGCTCTGGTGTAGCTGGTCACGTAAGCCTTCGTGGCGTAATATGCTGCCATATATGGTCCTGCTGGAACAAGTCCCGCCGAAGAAGCCACATTTAAAATATATCCGCTATCTCTCTCCACCATCTGTGGAAGAATCAACTTTGTGAGCAGATGCACTGACTTCACATTCACATCAATCATATGAAGCTCCGTCTCCGTTTCAATATTTAGGGTCTCACCGCAGCTACCGAAGCCGGCATTGTTGATAAACACTTCTATATTTTTACCTTCTAATTGCTGCACAAGACGTTCGCATTCGCTCATCTTCGACAAATCCGCTACAATCATCTCACATTCTGTATTCAAAGATTCGATAAGTTGTTTTAACCTGTCTTCTCGTCTTGCCACAAGCACAAGCGCATAACCTTCCGTTGCAAGTCGCTTAGCAAACTCTGCCCCGATGCCGGAGCTTGCACCCGTAATAACCGCATATTTGTTGTGTTTAAGCATAAAAATCTCCTCTTGCATCTTCATTTCGGGACACCCCTATTTTCAATTTGGGACGTAGTGAAATTCAATTTTACTACGTCCCAAATTGGCTATTTCAACGCCTCCAGCGCCCCCTGCAAATAGTCATTCTCTACCTCGTAGAACTTTTCTTGCTCTACCATCTCTGCAAGCTTCGGGTCGATTGGCATCTTGCCAAGTACCTCAACTCCGATTTCCTTTGCAATATCATCGATATGGCTTTCTCCAAACACTGAAATCTTTTTGCCACAATCCGGGCACTCCAAATAACTGTAATTCTCTACCATTCCAAGCACTGGGACGTTCATCTGTCTCGCCATATAGAATGCTTTCTTTACAATCATCTGTACCAAATCCTGCGGCGAGGTGACAATTACGACGCCATCCAGTGGCAAGGACTGGAATACCGTAAGCGGAACATCTCCGGTTCCCGGCGGCATATCTACAAAGAGATAATCCAAGTCTCCCCACATGACTTCTTCCCAGAATTGCTTTACCACACCCGCAATAATCGGGCCTCGCCAGATAACTGGTGTATCTTCTGTCTCAAGCAAAAGGTTGATAGACATAATTCTGGTTCCATCTTCTGCTACACAAGGGAAAAGACCAAGCTCATTCCCCACTGCATGCTCGTGAAGGCCATACATCTTTGGAATTGACGGCCCTGTGATATCCGCATCCATAATTCCCACAGAATATCCTTGTGCGCGCATCAGCCTTGCAAGCGATGCGGTTACCATAGATTTGCCAACGCCACCTTTACCGCTGATAACACCAATCACTTTCTTTATATGTGTATATTCATTTGCCGGAATCCGCATATCCGTCTTCTTGCTCGGACAGGTGCCGGCCTGTGCACAGCTGGAACAGCTTTCCGCACTACAAGCATTGTTTTGTTCTTGTTCTGACATATCTCACTCCATTCTGCCTCTGTAACACAACAGGCTCACTGCTTAATCTTCAAAGCTTTCCTTAATCTTATCCATAAAGCTCTTTTTGCCACTCTTCTTTTCTGCGGCACCTTCCTTCGCCTTATTTAGCGAATTCCCTGTCAGTTCATCAAACTTGCGAAGAAGCTCTTTCGCCTCCGCACTCATATGTTCCGGCGTCTGAATTACCAAAGTTACATAATGGTCTCCACGCACATTCTTATTTCGAATGGAAGGAACTCCCTTGCCACGCAAACGCACCTTTGTATCTGTCTTCGTGCCGGCAGCAATTGTATACAGCACATCCCCGTCAATCGTCTTGATGCGCACATCACCGCCAAGCGCTGCCTGTGCATAAGTAATCGGCACCGTCGTGAAAATATGCATATCCTGACGTACAAACTCCGGATGTCTCGACACGGTTACCTCTACATACAAATCGCCTCTCGGACCACCATTTGTTCCAGGCTCCCCTTTGCCGGCGATGCGAATGCTCTGTCCATTGTCAATACCGGCCGGAATGGAAACGGAAATCTTCTTGCGTTTGGAAACATATCCCGTTCCGCCACAATCCGAACATTTTTCTTTAATAATCTTGCCTGTTCCATGACAATCTGGACACGTCTGCACATTCTGCACCGTTCCAAAGAAAGACTGGGAAGTATAAGTCACCTGCCCTCTACCGCCACACTTTGAACAAGTCTCCGGTGTGGTTCCGGGCTTTGCGCCGTTCCCCTTACAGGTCTCACAAGTTTCCTTTAGTACGACATCCAATTCTTTCTCACAGCCTGCCATTGCCTCTTCGAAGGTAATACGAATTCCCTTGCGCACATTGGCACCCTGTCTTGGTCCATTGCTCGCTCTTCTTCGCGAGCCTCCACCAAACAAATCTCCAAATATATCACCAAACATATCGCTGAAGTCAGCGCCATTGAAATCAAAGCCTCCAAAGCCTCCGAAACCGCCTGCGCCACCTCCGCCATTCTCAAATGCCGCGTGTCCAAACTGGTCATACTGGCGTCTCTTGTCCGGATCACTCAAAATCGCATATGCCTCCGAAGCCTCTTTAAACTTCTTCTCTGCTTCTGCATCCCCCGGATTCACATCCGGATGATACTTCTTGGCCAATGCGCGATATGCCTTTTTCAGAGCTGCGTCGTCCGCGTTCTTCTCAACGCCCAGCACCTCATAATAATCTCTTTTTGTTTCAGCCATAATCCTCTGCCTCTCATCATATCATAGGAAAATCTGCGAAACGTATTCGGTCCCGCAGAATTCCTCTTGCTTTTTATTTTATTAGATTTCTTTGTAGTCTCCGTCTACAACATCATCTCCGCCAAAGCCTTCCGGTGCCGGTCCTGCTTCCGGTGTCGGTCCACCTTGCGCTCCCGCTGCGGCACCTGCCTGCTCATACATCTTTGTAAACAACGCCTGTGCACTTGCCATCAGCTTTTCTTTTCCGGCCTTCAATTCTTCTACCTGTGCCTCATCCACAGAATCCGGTGTTGACTTCGCAAGGATATCTTTCAATGCCTGGATGTCAGCCTCTACCGCTGCCTTCTCATTTGCATCAATCTTGTCGCCGACTTCGCTGAGCGCCTTCTCTGTCTGGAATACCATCGCATCTGCATCATTTCTCGCATCGATTGCTTCCTTACGCTTCTTATCTTGTGCCTCAAATTCAGCAGCTTCTTTTACAGCCTTCTCAATGTCCGCATCTGACATATTGGAACCTGCCGTAATCGTGATGTGCTGTTCTTTTCCGGTTCCCAAATCCTTTGCAGATACATTTACGATACCATTCGCATCGATGTCAAATGTAACCTCAATCTGCGGGATTCCACGTGGTGCCGGAGCAATACCGTCAAGGCGGAACTGTCCGAGTGACTTATTATCTCTTGCAAACTGTCTCTCACCCTGCACAACATTGATATCCACTGCTGACTGATTATCTGCTGCAGTCGAGAAAATCTGGCTCTTCTTGGTCGGGATGGTTGTATTTCTCTCAATTAATCTTGTAGCAACACCACCCATTGTCTCGATAGAAAGTGAAAGCGGAGTTACGTCCAAAAGAAGGATATCGCCTGCGCCGGCATCTCCCGCTAACTTACCACCCTGCACAGATGCACCAAGTGCAACACATTCATCCGGGTTCAAAGTCTTACTTGGCTCTTTTCCTGTGAGCTGCTTTACCTTATCCTGTACTGCCGGAATACGTGTCGAACCACCAACCAGCAATACCTGACCAAGTTCCGAAGCGGAAAGTCCCGCATCTGAAAGAGCTCTTGTCACAGGCTCTGCTGTCTTCTCTACCAAATCGTGTGTCAACTCATCAAACTTTGCTCTGGTAAGGTTCATATCTAAGTG
>JAXJPN010000106.1:0-31136 GCA_036311625.1 Faecalimonas sp. | reverse complement strand
CTTCAAAAGAAGTCGCTTAGACTTTCCACAATCTTGAGCCGGTATTTTGCGTGTACCTCTATTTTGTGAAACATCGTGCTTGCTCAAACAGCTTTTTGTCAGCTGCTTTTTTGAAAAAGTATCTCTTGAAAATAGCACGAAGATTGCAGATAACAAAAAAAGAACCCGTAAAGGCACGCGTTTTGCTGCCCTCCGAGTCCCTGTGCGGCTTACTTACTATTTTGCAACAGCCCCTTTTACATATCAAAAATCCCCATAATTACAATGCCGGAAAATACAACCAAGAGCGCTGTATAGTGTTTCCAACTGAGCTTTTCTTTTAAAAAGATGCGGCTCCAGAGAACGGAGGCAGCACAGTACGAAGAGATAATCGGTGCAGACATTGCAACATGTGCGCTGTCTGCTAAAGCATAGATGTAGAAGAACTGCCCGATAGTCTCAAAGGTGGCACCGATGAATTTAGGTGCTTCTGTGCGAGGTGTAAGCTTTTCGCGTTTGACAAAGAGTACATACATGCCGCAGATTATGCCGGCGACAAGAAAGGTCAACTCGTAGGCAACATTTGCAGAATCTTCGTTTAATTTTTCAAGCACCAGACTGTCTGCAAAGGTGCCGGCGGCATCAAAGATACAGTAAGCAATCGGAAGTGCGAGTGCGAGCGCGGATTTTGCATATTTTTGATTCGCGCTTTGTTGGCGCGCGGCACGAAGCTCCTCATCCTCCCGAGCTTCCACAATGCCAAGTGCAATCACACCAAGAGCGACCAAGACAATTGCGCCAAGCTGCCATACATTCATATCGCCGATTCCGCTGATTGCAATGCTTGCAATGGCTACAAGTGCACCCGAAGAATTGCAAATTGGCGAGGAAATGGAGAGTTCTATGTAACGAAGTCCCACATAGCCAAGTGTCATCGATAAGATGTACAGAAGTGAGACCGGCAAATATGTCAGGATGATATCTAGGGAGATTGTAACGCCGCCAAATAGAATGGAATACACAGCGTGCAAGCCCATCACGATTCCGACAGCCATCACCATTTTTAAGTGTGCTGTGTGGTCATCTGCTTTGCGGCAACCAATCTTTGAAAATAAATCCGAACCACTCCAACAGAGTAGCGCAATAATTGAGAATATGAACCACATAAAAGTACCTCCGAATTAAAGTATAAATTTAATTATACAATTTTTTGAACAGCGGTCAAGAAAAATTGTGATTATCAAGTGTAGAGCTTGAAAAATATAGGAAAACTGATAAGATAAATTTAGTAGAAATCTTTCGAAAATCTTTCGTTTTCTCTGAAGGTTTTGTTTTGATTTCTATTGTATGCTATTCCTATACATGAAGAACCGTAAGGAGGAAGGTCGTATGAAGGAACGATATCGAATTTTGGTCGTGGAGGACGATGTACAGATTCGTGAGGGGATAGAGATTTATCTCAAGGCTCAGGATTACGAAGTTCTACAGGCGAAAGATGGCGTGGAAGGCTTAGAGCTGATACATAGCCAAAAAATTCATCTGGCAATTGTGGATGTGATGATGCCTCGTATGGATGGCATTCGCATGGTGATGGAATTGCGCAAGGAATACGATTTTCCTGTTATTATGCTTTCGGCAAAGACAGAGGAAGTAGACAAAATCATGGGACTCAATATGGGTGCAGATGACTATGTGGAAAAGCCCTTTCAGCCGCTGGAGCTTTTGGCGCGGGTGAACTCCCAGATTCGTCGTTATACCAAGTATTTTGGGAATGGAAACGGCGAGGACAAGAGTGGTCAAAATGTGCTTGTTGTAGGCGGCTTGGAGCTCAATGAGGACACCGTTGAGGTGCGGGTAGACGGCGAGCTTGTCAAGATGACCCCGATGGAATTTAAGATTCTTCAGCTTTTGATGCGTTCTCCGGGCCGTGTGTTCTCTGCGGATGAAATCTATGAAAGAGTCTGGAATGAGGAAGCAATCAGTACGGATACGGTGATGGTTCATGTAAGACATATTCGGGAAAAGATAGAGATTAACCCGAAGGAACCAAAATATTTAAAGGTGGTGTGGGGAATTGGATACAAAATCGAAAAAATCATTTAAGTTAAAGTATGTATTGATTGCACTCTGCGTTCTGCTTCCGGCTGTGCTCTTAGTTTCTCTTTATCCAAAGATGGAACAAGAGATGCTGAAAAAGCGTGCCGTATACGAGGAAGAGTGGGAGCAAAGCAGGCAGGAGGCAATGGTCGAGGGAACCTATTTGCATCAGTTGGATGCTTATGCAATCAACTATGCGATGGAAGCGAGCTATTACATTTATGGGCAACTGTTGGATGAATCGAGCCCGGAGCCAGTGAATTTTGCAGTATTACAGCAATATGGCTGGATTTCTGATTATCACGAGTTCTATGAGAATGCGTTGTTTGTTGCGAGCTATGAAGCAAAGGAAGGCGCGGGCAAATACGAGATGAAGAACACGGTAGGCTACCCGGAAGACAGCGGAATTATCCGCTTGCGTTTTGATGAGTATGGGAATCTGATTCAGGCTGAGACAGAACGGGTACACATTCAATGGGAGTATGCAGATGTAGATTCCATCTATGACGTTGCCATGCGCTCTGAAGTGCAGTATCGGAACAATGTTGAGGTGTACAATGAAGACTATGAGCCGAAGGTGTCTGTAGAACAACTCCGTCCCAAGAATTTTACGATAGAGTTTGCTGTGAACGAGGATAGCGATTTTGTGCACGACATTTCGGAGGAAAGTTACAATTCTTGGGTTTATACCTCGCCGGAAGCTCTCTATTTTGAAACGGGCGCTTATTGGGTGCTTTTCATTGTCTTGGGTCTTGTAGGTGTGCTTGCATTGTTGCTGCCATTGGTTGGCCCCTTGAAGACAGGAAAAGAGAAGTTGTTTATGCTACCTTTGGAGCTTGTGTTTTGCGGAATCTTCGGCTTGGTAGCAATGGTCACAGGCATGGGCTTTGCAATGGCGTATTCCACTATGTATGAGCTAAGTACAGAAATCGGCACCCTGCCGCAGATTTTGGGCTATGAGATTGAAAGAGAGACGATTTACTATAGCATTTTGATTTTGAATGTATTGGGATGGGCACTTACCTTCTTTGTAGAATATGTGATGATTGCTTGTTTGCGCAATCTGCTTTTGCACCCGGTACAGTATGTCAAGCAGCACACCTTGCTTGCAGGTATGGTTGGATGGGTGAAGAGCTGTGGGGTGAAGCTTTATCGCTATGTTACCGATATTGAGATTCACACCAAATTACACAGCAGTATCTTAAAGATTGTGCTTGTGAATCTGGCAATACTGGTTTTGATTTGTTGTATGTGGTTCTTTGGAATTGTCGGTCTGTTCCTATACTCGATTGTTCTGTATATTGTGATGCGCAAATATGGAGAAAAGCTGCAAAGACAGTATCGGAGTATTTTACACGCCACCGAGCAGATGGCAGAGGGGGATTTGAAGATTTCTTTGGACAAAGATTTGGGTGTGTTTGGGCCGATTGGTGACTCGCTGGAAAAGGTGCAGCAGGGCTTTGAAAAGGCAGTTGTCGAGGAAGCAAAAAGCCAGAGTATGAAGACAGAGCTGATTACGAATGTTTCACATGATTTGAAGACGCCGTTGACAGCGATTATCACCTATGTGAATTTGCTGAAGAAGGAAGAATTGACAGAGGAGGAGAGGCAGCGATATATTGGCGTGCTCGATGCAAAATCAAAACGTTTGCAGATTTTGATTGAGGATTTGTTCGAGGTGAGCAAGGCACAGTCCGGCAATGTGAAGATGAATTTGCTGGAGGTGGATGTTGTAAGTCTTTTGAAGCAGGTACGGAGTGAGATGGATGAGGGGATTGCGGAGAGTGGTTTGCAATTCCGCTGGAAGCTGCCGGAGGAAAAGATTTTACTTACGCTTGATGGACAGCGTATGTATCGTGTGTTTGAGAATCTTTTAGGCAACATTTTAAAGTATGCGATGCCGCAGTCCAGAGTGTATATAGAGGTGAGCGCAGACGAGACACAGGTACAACTCAGCTTCCGAAATGTGTCGGCGACAGAGTTGGATTTTGATGTGGAGCGATTGACCGAGCGTTTTGTGCAGGGAGATGTTTCGCGTAATACAGAGGGAAGTGGTCTTGGACTTGCGATTGCCAAGAGTTTTGTCGAGTTACAGGGAGGAAGTTTTGCAGTAGAAGTAGACGAGGATATATTTAAAGCGATTATCAAATTTAAGCGTTAAAAGAATACGGGAGATTCCGACAAAATGGAATCTCCTTTTTTCTGTCAAAATTCGTCAAATGCGGGCTGGAAGAATGAAGGGTTTTGTCGAAATATTGTGGATACATTTCCTTGCAACCACAATATGTGCCATTTATAATGAAATTCTAGGGGCAATCGGGTGAGGTGATTGAGGAGGTACTCATGGAACGGTTAAACGTGGCGATTGCGGATGATAATGACAGAATTTTGGAGCTTCTGGGCGAGCTTGTAAGCACAGATCAAGAGCTCAAGCTTGTCGGAAAAGCGAGTGACGGGGAAGAAATGTATCAGATTATCAAGAACCAGGAACCGGATGTCGTTTTGTTGGATTTGATTATGCCGAAAATGGACGGCTTGAGCGTAATGGAGCACGTTTTAGAAGATAAAAGCTTGAAGAAGAGTCCGAATTTTATTGTTATTACTGCCGTAGGTCAAGAGCGTATTACAGAAGATGCCTTTAAGAAGGGAGCAAGCTACTATATTTTAAAACCCTTTCACAATGAAACCGTTTTGAATCGGATTAAGCATTTCCAAAAGGAAGTGCGAAGCAGAGAATTGGGAAATCGACAGAGTACAACAACTTTTACGGTACATAGAAAAGAGATAAGTTTGGAAAATCGCGTGACGGATATGATTCATGAAATTGGCATACCCGCGCATATCAAAGGGTATCATTATCTTAGGGATGCAATCTTGATGGCAATTGAGGATATGGATGTCTTAAATGCTATTACGAAGATTTTGTATCCGACAGTGGCGAAAAAACATCAGACAACTTCCAGCAGAGTGGAGCGCGCAATTCGACATGCGATTGAGGTTGCGTGGAATCGCGGAAAATTGGACACGCTGGAAGAGCTGTTCGGTTATACAGTCAGTACGGGCAAGGGGAAACCTACGAACTCAGAATTTATTGCACTTGTGGCAGACACGATACGTTTGGAACAAAAACACAGATAAATTCTTGACCCTTTGCGTTTCTGTGAGTATAATGGAACTATATTCTGGGATGAATTCGTGGAGGGAATGATATGAAAAGAATTTTATTTGCAGCATCCGAATCTGTACCTTTTATTAAGACGGGGGGATTGGCAGATGTTGTAGGCTCTTTGCCAAAGAACTTTAATAAAGGAGAGTTTGACGTGAGAGTCATCTTACCGAAGTACGCTTGTATGAAGGACGAGTGGAAGGATAAGTTGAGATACAAGACACATTTTTATCTGGACTTCAATTGGAAGAGTCGTTATGTTGGAATTCTTGAGACCGAGTTGGATGGCGTGACATTCTATTTTGTGGATAATGAGGAGTATTTCAGTGGACCGACAGCCTATACCAGTGATGGGCTTTGGGATATTCAGCGCTTCGCATTTTTCTCAAAAGCAGTACTCAGTGCACTTCCGACGATTGATTTTAGACCGGATGTGATTCACTGTCATGACTGGCAGACCGGATTGGTGCCGGTGTATTTGGACCATTTCCGCTTTGAAGGAGACTATTATCGCGGGATTAGGACAGTGATGACAATTCACAATCTCAAATTTCAGGGAATTTGGGGTACAAAAGAGGTGCGTGAGATTACCGGATTACCGGAATACTATTTTGCACCGGATAAGTTAGAGGCATATAAGGATGCGAACCTCTTGAAGGGCGGTATCGTATATGCAGATAGAGTGACAACTGTAAGCAAGACTTACGCAGAGGAGATTAAGCATCCATTTTATGGAGAGCGTTTAGATGGATTGATGAATGCGAGAAGCAACTGTCTTTCAGGAATTGTGAATGGTATTGATTATGATGAATACAATCCGGCGACAGATATTTGGCTGACCGCGAATTACGATATAGAGAATTTTAGAAAAGAAAAAGTAAAGAACAAAGTTGCTTTGCAGAAGGAGCTGGGCCTTGAGGTGGATCCGAAGAAGATGATGATTGGAATCGTGTCTCGCCTGACCGACCAGAAGGGCTTTGATTTGATTGCACATGTGATGGACGAGTTATGCCAGGATGAGGTGCAGATTGTGGTGCTCGGTACAGGAGATGAGCGTTATGAGAATATGTTCCGCCACTTTGCTTGGAAGTATTCCGGCAAGGTTTCGGCAAATATTTTCTATTCAGACCCGATGTCGAAGAAGATTTATGGTTCTTGCGATGCATTTTTGATGCCGTCACTGTTTGAACCTTGCGGTTTGAGTCAGTTGATGAGCCTTCGTTTTGGAACCCTGCCTATCGTTCGTGAGACAGGCGGACTTCGAGATACGGTAGAGCCGTACAACGAGTATGAGAAAAAAGGTACCGGATTTAGTTTTTCAAATTACAATGCGCACGAGATGTTGGCTACCGTACGATATGCAGAGCAGATTTTTTATGATAAAAAGCGGGATTGGAACAAGATGGTAGAGCGTGCGATGAGTGCAGACTTCTCTTGGGCGAATTCAGCAAAGCAGTACGAGGAGCTTTATAGATATATTTAGTTCATACGGCAGATAAGATGAGGGATGGATATGAAGATTGCAGACAGGATGCGGGAAGACCGGGTGAATATTTCTTTTGAGGTATTTCCGCCAAAGACAGAAGACACATTTGACAAGGTGATGCAGGTGACAGATGAGATCGCAAAGCTTTCCCCATCTTTTATCAGTGTGACCTACGGAGCCGGTGGAGGCACCAGCCGTAATACGGTGCGGATTGCTTCACATATCCAAAATGACTTGGGTGTGAACAGTATCGCACATTTAACCTGTGTCTCTTCGACAAAAGAAGAGGTGCGTCGTGTGGTGGACGATATGAAGGCACACAGCATTTGTAATGTGCTTGCACTTCGAGGAGATATTCCGAAGGATGCGACTTTCCCACTTCCGGAGCAGTACCATTATGCCTGTGAGTTGGTCGAGGAGCTGAAGCAGCAGGGGGATTTTTGTATTGGAGCAGCCTGTTATCCTGAGGGACACGTGGAGAGTGCACATAAGGATGAGGACATTTTGTATTTGAAACAGAAGGTAGACTGTGGAGTTGACTTTTTGACTACCCAGATGTTTTTTGACAACAGCATCCTTTACAATTTCCTGTATCGCATTCGCGAGAAGGGGATTACGGTACCGGTCTTGCCGGGAATTATGCCGGTGACGAATGGAAAGCAGATGCAACGCATCTGTCAGCTTTCCGGTACGATTTTGCCGGAGCGATTTCGTGCGATTGTAGACCGTTTCGGGGACAATCCAAAGGCGATGCAACAGGCAGGGATTGCTTATGCGACGGATCAGATTATTGATTTGCTCGCGAACGGCATCAATAACATTCATGTTTATTCGATGAATAAGCCGGAGGTCGCAGCTGCGATTATGGCGAATCTTTCAGAGATTATAAAGTAGCAGGTGAGCTTGGGATGGACAGAAGGACAAGAGAAGCCATCCGCTATCTGGGCTATGGAACACATGCGATAGATGAACGCGCGTTAGGTCTGATTCAGCAAGCATTTGCTGTGCTGGATGAGGGAGACGATGCGAAATTCACCTATCGCATTTTTGAAATTTCTAAGCAAGATGCGCATGGAGTAGAGATTGGAAATACCTATATCGAGAGCAAGCAGCTGGCAAAGAATTTGAAGGGGTGTCACAAGGCGATTCTGTTTGCCGCCACGTTGGGAGTCTCTGTGGATTTGCAGATGAAGCAATGTGCAGTGAAAGAGATGACGCAGGCAGTCGTACTACAGGCGTGTGCCACTGCATATTTAGAGGAATTTTGTGATGCGTGTCAGAAGAGGCTGGGAGCGGAGCTTGGAGATGACCTATATCTGCGTCCACGTTTTAGTCCGGGATATGGAGATTTTTCGATTTTGTACCAGAAGGAGCTGCTACAGCTTTTGGAGGCGGCAAAGCGTATTGGACTTACGATGACAGACAGTTATATGCTCACGCCTACCAAATCCGTGACGGCAGTTATCGGAATCAGCAGAGAGAATACACACTGCCATCAAAGCGGATGCGAGGAATGTACGAAGACAGACTGCGTATATAGAAGGGGCGAGGTATGTTGAGAGAAAGATTAGGAAAGACACTTTTATTTCTAGATGGTGGTATGGGTACCCTACTACAGAAGGAAGGACTTGCGGCGGGTGCGCTTCCGGAGCTGTGGAACATCGAGCGACCGGAGGTGATACAAGAGATTCACAGAGCTTATTATGCGAGTGGAAGCGACATTGTACTGACGAATACCTTTGGAGCGAACCGTATCAAGTTTCACGATGCGCAGCATACGCTGTCAGAAGTGATTATAGAGGCGGTGAAGAATGCGCGCATTGCGGCAGAGTCTTTGGCTGGCGATGGAAAGAAGCGTTATGTTGCTTTGGATATGGGGCCGACGGGAAAGCTCTTGAAGCCGTTGGGGGATTTGTCCTTTGAAGAGGCATATGAGACCTTTGCAGAAGTTGTCCGCATTGGCGCAGAAGCGGGTGTGGATTGCATTCATATTGAGACGATGAGTGACACCTATGAGGTGAAGGCGGCTGTGCTTGCGGCAAAGGAGCAGGCAGCACTTCCTGTGTTTGTGACGGTAACCTTTGATGAGAGAGCAAAGCTCCTTACAGGCGGTGATGTCAAAGCAGTGGTTGCGCTCTTAGAAGGCTTGCGGGTAGATGCAATCGGTATGAATTGCGGTATGGGACCGGAGCAGATGCTTCCAATCTTGGAGGAGTTTCTCGCTTACAGTTCGCTTCCAATCATTGTGAAGCCGAATGCGGGACTTCCCAAGCAGCGAGATGGAGAGACGTATTATGATGTAGAGCCGGAGCAGTTCGGCAAGGCGCTGCAAGCTTTGGTGGAAAAGGGAGCCTGTGTTGTCGGCGGATGCTGTGGTACAACACCGGCACATATCGCGGCGATGGTGCACAGCTGTGCAGATTTGTCTCTTGTAAGGCCGGTCAAGAAGGAGCATACTTTGGTTTCTTCCTATGGACAGGCTGTGGAGCTTGGAGCTGCTCCGAAGATTATCGGAGAACGCATCAATCCGACCGGAAAGAAGCGTTTTGGGCAGGCGCTTCGAGAACACGATTTGGATTATGTATTGCGTGAAGGTATTACGCAGCAGGAGGCGGGGGCCCACATTTTGGATGTGAATGTCGGCTTGCCGGAGATTGACGAGGTGGCATTGCTTCCGGAAGTGGTTTGTGAGCTACAGAGTGTGACCAGCCTTCCATTACAGCTCGATACGGTGGATGGCGCAGCACTTGAGGCAGCGATGCGCATTTATAATGGAAAGCCGATGATTAACTCTGTGAATGGAAAGCAAGAGTCTATGGATTTGATATTCCCATTGGTTGCAAAGTACGGTGGTGTTGTAGTAGGTCTGACTTTGGACGAGGCGGGGATTCCTGATACAGTAGAGGGAAGAGTGGCAATTGCGGAGCGCATACTCAAGGAAGCAGCGCGCTATGGAATTGACAGGAAAGACATTGTCATCGATGTACTTGCATTGACGATTAGTTCCGATGCGCAGAGTGCGCGGACAACCTTAGGAGCATTGCAGAGGATGCGCGAGTGTTTTGGAGTGAACACCTTGCTGGGCGTGTCGAATATTTCTTTCGGACTGCCAAATCGCCCATTGTTAAATGCGAATTTCTATACGATGGCTCTACAGAATGGTTTGAGTGCAGGCATTATCAACCCGTCCTCGATGGAGATGCGTCAGGCGTATGACGCGTATTGCGCATTGATGGGCTATGATTTGAATTATGAGCTTTATCTTTCTAAGTATGCAAAGGCGGAGACACAGCCATCTGCTAAGCAGAATACAGAGATGGATTTGCAGACAGCAGTGCGCAAAGGCTTAAAGGAAGAGGCGGGATGTAAGGCAAAAGAACTGTTGCAGAGTATGCCCCCACTTTCGATTATACAGGAGCATTTGGTTCCGGCTTTGGATGCAGTCGGACAGGGCTTTGAGGCAGGTAAGGTATTTTTGCCGCAGCTTTTGATGAGTGCAGAAGCGGCACAGAAGGCGTTTGACGTCTTGAAGGCGGAGCTTGCGAAGGATGGTGCACAGACAGAGAAGGGCGAGAAGATTGTTCTTGCCACCGTGAAGGGCGATATTCACGACATCGGCAAGAATATTGTCAAAGTCTTACTCCAGAATTATGGCTTTGAAGTGCTGGATTTGGGAAAGGATGTGCCGCCGGAAAAGGTGGTGGAGACGGTCTTGCGTGAGCAGGTGCAACTTGTAGGGCTCAGTGCATTGATGACTACGACGGTGACCAGTATGGAGGAAACGATAAAACAGTTGAAAAAACACGTTTCGTGGTGTAAAGTGATGGTTGGCGGCGCTGTGCTGAATCAAGAATATGCAGATATGATTGGTGCAGATTTCTATGGAAAAGATGCAATGCAGTCCGTCTATTATGCAAAAGAAATGTTTGAACAAAAGAGATAAAGGAGAGACTATATGAGAGGTATCGATACCCCAGTTCGGAAAGTGCGTAGACAGGTATTTTCGGAGATTGCGAGAATTGCATTTGAGGCCACGCCGGAGAGCTTGAATGATGCGATTGAGGCAGTACCTTATAAAATAGTAACAGAGGATTCCGAAAAGTATAGAGAAGATATGTATCGCTCCCGTGAGATTGTAAGAGAGCGTGTGCGTCTGGCGATGGGAATGTCACTACGTCCAGAGGATCGGATGGTGCATTTGACCGCAGGGATTGAGGAGAGCAATATTTCTGAAAAGTATTACGAACCGCCGTTGATGCAGGTGATTCCTTCTGCCTGCAATGCCTGTGAGGAGAAGGGCTATGAAGTCAGCAATATGTGCAAGGGCTGTGTGGCGCATCCTTGTCGGGAGGTATGTCCGGTAGGGGCTATTTCGGTGGTGGACTGTAAGTCCTATATTGACCAGTCGAAGTGTATTAAGTGCGGAAAGTGTAAGGCAGTTTGTCCGTATGATGCGATTTCAAAGAAGGAAAGACCATGCCAGAAGGCTTGCGGTGTTGGCGCAATTTACTCTGATAAACTGGGACGTGCTGTGATTGACAATGACAAATGTGTCTCTTGCGGACAGTGTATGGTAAGTTGTCCATTTGGCGCGATTTCAGACAAGTCGCAGGTATTCCAGCTTTGCAGAGCTTTAAAAGAAGGCGGAGAGATTATTGCAGAGATTGCACCGGCGTTTGTCGGACAGTTCGGTGACAATATCACACCGCGTAATATCAAGGCGGCTTTGCAGGAGCTTGGGTTCTCGGAGGTCTATGAGACAGCCTTAGGTGCGGATATCGGTGCGGTTGCAGAGGCACATCATTATGTGGAAAAAGTCACGACAGGCGAGTTGCCCTTCCTTTTGACTTCTTGTTGTCCGGCTTGGTCAGTGCTTGCAAAGAAGTATTTCCCGGATTTGGCAGATCAGGTTTCGCAGGAATTGACGCCGATGGTGGCGACTGCGCGAACGATGAAGCAAGAGCATCCGAATGCGAAGGTGGTCTTTATTGGGCCTTGCGCTTCCAAGAAATTAGAGGCGGCGCGTCGAACCGTGCGCAGTGATGTGGATTTTGTTATTACCTTTGAAGAGCTGCAAGGTATGTTTGATGCCAAAGGCATTGATTTGACAAAATACGAAGCAGAGTCTTCTTTTCACGGCGCTACAGGAGCAGGGCGCGGTTATGCGGTGGCAGGTGGCGTGGCAAATGCCATTGAAAAATGTATCAATGAATACTATCCCGGCGTGGAGGTAAAGATTGAGCATGCAGAGGGACTGGCAGACTGTAAGAAGATGCTGATGCTTGCAAAAGCAGGGAAGAAGAATGGCTGCCTGATTGAGGGTATGGGCTGTCTTGGCGGATGTGTGGCCGGAGCAGGGACGAACCTCCCGGTGGCAAAGGCACAGAAAGCTTTAGCAGATTTTGTAAGTAAGTCATCAAAGAGCATACCGCCAAAAGAGTTGGCAGAAATCGAGTTAAAATAATGAGTATGGCTATATAGGAGAGTTGGAGGATAGAAGATGGAATTTTTAGGAGCTGTGATAGAAACTGTTTTTAAAATGGTGGTAGTCGGTGCAGTGGCATTTGGCGGTGTTCGTTTGGGTATGTTTTTGCGAAAGAGAAAAGATGCAAAAAAAGACGAGGCACAGGACATTTCCAAGAATTGACAAAGAATTCAAATCTCATTATAATAAAGCATTAGTGAAAGAAACATGAGGAGGAACATCATGAAACAATACGGAGTAAACGAACTGAGAAAAATGTTCTTGGGATTTTTCGAGAGCAAGGATCATCTTGCGATGAAGAGTTTTTCTCTGGTTCCGCACAATGATAAAAGTTTATTGTTAATCAATTCGGGGATGGCACCGTTGAAGCCTTACTTTACGGGCGCTGAGATTCCACCGAGAAAGAGAGTGACAACCTGTCAGAAATGTATTCGTACAGGTGATATCGAGAATGTGGGAAAGACGGCGCGTCACGGTACATTCTTTGAGATGCTTGGCAATTTCTCTTTTGGGGATTATTTCAAGAGAGAGGCGATTCAGTGGTCTTGGGAATTTTTGACAGAGGTCGTAGGACTTGACCCGGACAGACTCTATCCGTCTGTGTATGTGGATGACCAAGAAGCGTTTGATATCTGGAACAAAGAGATGGGAATTGCACCAGAGCGTATTTTCAAATTTGGAAAGGCGGATAACTTCTGGGAGCACGGTTCTGGTCCTTGTGGTCCGTGTTCGGAGATTTATTATGATCGCGGAGAGAAGTATGGCTGTGGCAGCCCGGATTGTACCGTAGGCTGTGACTGTGACCGCTATATGGAGATTTGGAACAACGTATTTACTCAATTTGACAATGACGGCAATGGGAATTACGAAGAGTTGGAGCAGAAGAATATCGATACCGGTATGGGTCTGGAGCGTCTTGCATCTGTCGTGCAGGATGTGGATTCCATTTTTGACGTAGATACCGTGAAGGCTCTTCGCGATAAGGTTTGCGAATATGCGAACGTGACATATAAGGCGGATGAGAACAAGGACGTTTCGATTCGTTTGATTACAGACCATATTCGTTCAGCAACGTTTATGATTTCGGATGGAATTATGCCGACTAATGAAGGTAGGGGCTATGTGCTTCGCCGTCTGATTCGTCGTGCCGCACGTCACGGACGTCTGCTCGGTATTCCGGGCAAGTTCCTTGCAGAACTCAGCATCACAGTGATTGAGGGCTCAAAGGACGGCTATCCGGAGCTGGATGAGAAGAGAGAGTTTATCTATAAGGTACTTTCACAGGAAGAGGATAAGTTTAATAAGACGATTGATCAGGGCTTAAGCATCCTTGCAACGATGCAGGAAGAGATGAAAGCAGCAGGGGAGAAGGTGCTTTCCGGTGAGAACGCATTTAAGCTGTATGACACCTATGGATTCCCGTTGGATTTGACAAAGGAGATTTTAGAAGAGGCGGGCTATGCCATCGATGAGGATGGCTTTAAGGTGGCGATGGAAGAGCAGAGAGTGAAGGCTCGTAATGCGCGTGAAGTAACCAATTACATGGGTGCAGATGCAACTGTGTACGATGAGATTGATGCAGCCGTTACCTCTGCGTTTGTCGGATATGATAATCTGACTTATGATTCGAAGATTTCTGTACTTACTACAGACAGTGATATCGTAGAAGCTGTGACAGAGGGCGAGAATGCCACGATTTTCGTGGATGCAACTCCATTTTATGCAACAATGGGTGGTCAGCAGGGTGACAAGGGTATGATTTGTACCGCAGATGCTTGCTTTGAGGTGACAGACACCATCAAGCTTCGCGGCGGCAAGGTCGGTCACGTCGGAAAAGTGACAAAGGGTATGTTCAAGGTTGGCGATGTTGTAACTTTGAAGGTAGATGAAAAAGGTCGTGCCAATACCTGTGGCAACCACAGTGCAACGCATTTGTTGCAGAAGGCACTGAAGATGGTGCTTGGTTCCCACGTAGAGCAGAAGGGCTCGTTGGTGACACCGGACAGACTTCGTTTTGACTTTGCACATTTCTCAGCAATGACAGCAGAGGAGCTTGCAAAGGTAGAGGCAATTGTCAATGCAGAGATTGCAAAGAATGAGCCGGTCATTACAAAGGTAATGAATATTGAGGACGCAAAAGCAAGCGGTGCGATGGCACTCTTTGGTGAGAAATACGAAGAAGATGTTCGCGTGGTTTCAATGGGTGATTTCTCAAAAGAGCTTTGTGGTGGTACGCATGTAGATAACACCGGAAAGATTACGACCTTTAAGATTGTGTCTGAGGCAGGTGTGGCAGCCGGTGTGCGCCGTATCGAAGCACTCACAGGTGAGGGTGTATTTGCGTATTATAAAGACGTAGAGAAGACACTTGCAGAGGCGGCAAAGGCAGCAAAGGCAAGCCCGGCAAATCTGGTAGAGAAGATTGAGCATATGCTGGCAGATATGAAAGCATTGCAGAGTGAATTAGAGTCCTTAAAGAGCAAGGCTGCAAAGGATGCACTTGGGGATGTGATGAATCAGGTGACAGAGGTAAAGGGTGTGAAGCTTCTTGCGACTTCCGTAGAAGGCGTGGATATGAATGGCCTTCGTGATCTCGGTGACCAGTTGAAAGACAAGCTTGGTGAAGGTGTCGTTGTGATTGCATCTTCCGCAAATGACAAGGTGAATCTGATTGCGATGGCAACCGATGGAGCGATGGCACAGGGAGCACATGCAGGCAACCTGATTAAAGGAATCGCGGCTTTGGTTGGCGGCGGCGGTGGCGGCCGTCCGAATATGGCACAGGCCGGTGGAAAGAATCCGGCAGGTATTCCAGATGCGATTGCAAAGGTTTCGGAAGTGCTTGCAGAGCAAGTAAAATAAATCAAAAATAGTGGTTGACGAATGGAAAAATTATGTTATAATTATCCATAGTGCAACAAAAAAACCCGAACAGTCGTATGGTGCACAATATAGGGCTGGAGGGGAGGTTAGGTGTGAGACTATGTCAAATGTAATCGTAAAAGAGAATGAGACGTTAGATAGCGCTTTACGCAGATTCAAGAGAAACTGCGCAAAAGCTGGTATTCAACAAGAGATTCGTAAGAGAGAGCATTATGAGAAGCCAAGCGTAAGACGTAAGAAGAAGTCTGAAGCTGCTAGAAAGCGTAAGTATAACTAATATGTGCAAAGGAAGGAAGTGCTTTAGGCACTTCCTTTTTTATGCCACAACGTTAAATTTTTAACAGGACACGTAGTAAAATTGAAAACACCCCCGCTGCAAAATTGAAAATCACTACGTCCCGAATGAAAATGTAGCTTGTAATTGTAGGGAAAAAATTATATAATGCATTAGTAAAAGTGTGTCAAAATAGGAGCAGTAATATGAAGGTTTTGTTGTGGGTGCTGGCAGGGATTGTCGTGCTGGTTTTCGCAGAATGTATCAGAGAAGTGAATAGCTTTCGTGTGACGCGATATCGGATTTCGTCACCGAAGTTGCAACGTGTGAAAAGGCGTAAGATGATACTGCTCAGTGATTTGCACAATTGCAGTTATGGAAAAAAGAATGCGGCCTTGCTTCGGGCGATTCGAAAAGAGCAGCCGGATTTGATTCTTGTGGCAGGGGATATGTTAGTTGGAAGTAAGAAGAAATCGCCCCGAGTTGCAGAGGAGCTTATGAAGGAGCTGCCGAAGGTTTGCGATACCTTTTGTGCGAACGGGAATCATGAACAGAGATATCGGAATCATCAGGAAGTTGTTGATATGGATTACAAGACTTATAAAAAGCAGCTTACAGATGCAGGTGTCCATTACTTGGAGAATGAACAAGCAAGTCTGATGTGGGAGGACTGTAAGGTGCAGATTTATGGTCTGGAGATTCCCAATGAAGCTTACAATAAGTTTCAGCAGACGAGTTTACCAAACGGATATATGGAAGAAACTTTAGGAGCAGCAGAAGCTTCTGCATATACGATATTGATTGCACATAATCCGGTGTATATGGAGGAGTATTTGAACTGGGGTGCGGACTTGATTGTGTCGGGACACTTTCATGGTGGAATTGCACGGATTCCATTCTGGCGCGGTGTGATTACGCCGCAAGGTGGGTTGTTCCCTAAGTATTCAGGTGAACACACGAAGGTGGGCAATCAAGATGTGGTTGTCAGCAAGGGAATTGGAATTCATACATTTAAGATACGGTTTTTAAATCCGGCAGAGGTCGTGGTACTGGAGGTCGGAGATTCGGAGGAATAAGATGGGAATACCGGTAAAGTTAGAGGTGTTTGAGGGGCCGTTGGACCTGCTTTTACATCTGATTGATAAGAATAAAGTGGATATTTATGATATTCCGATTGTAGAGATTACAAACCAATATATGGAGTATATTCGCGAGATGCAGCAAAAGGATATGAACATTATGAGTGAGTTCCTTTTGATGGCAGCGACGCTTTTGGATATCAAGTGCAGAATGCTGCTTCCGGTGGAAGTGAATGAAGAAGGCGAGGAGGAAGACCCGCGTCAAGAACTGGTAGAACAGCTCTTGCAGTACAAGATGTATAAGTATATGTCCTATGAGCTGCGCGACCGCCAGCTGGACGGGGAAAAGCTTTTGTTTAAGACGGAGACATTGCCGGAGGAAGTGAAGGCATATCAGGAGCCGGTGGATTTGGATGTGCTCTTAGATGGTCTTACTTTGGCACGCTTAAATGAGGTGTTTCAAGATATTCTGAAGAAGCAGAATTACAAGATTGATCCGGTGCGAAGTAAGTTTGGTAAGATTGAAAAAGAAGAAATTACTGTAGAAGAAAAGATGGAGTTTTTGGATGATTACATTACCAAACACAAGAAGTTTAGTTTTTCGGGTCTACTAAAAAAGCAGCGCACAAAGATACAGACGGTAGTTACTTTTCTTGCCATCTTAGAGATGATGAAGATGGGTAAGATTTCGGTTGTGCAGGAGCACACCTTTGATGACATAATGATTACATCAATGATTTAGTGAGGTATAAGAATGAACGCAAAAGAGATGGAAGCGATTATAGAAGCGATTTTGTTTACGATGGGTGATTCCGTCGAGGCAAGTCGCATTGCAGCGGTGATTGAGCAGGACGTGAAGACGACGAAGAAGCTCATTCGCAATCTGATGGAGCGCTATGAAGAAGAGAATCGGGGAATTCATATTATTGAGTTGGAGGATTCTTATCAGATGTGTACAAAGAAAGAGATGTACGACTATCTGATTCGGATTGCGAAGCAGCCGAGACGCTATGTACTTACCGATGTGGTTTTGGAGACACTTTCTATTATTGCATATAAGCAGCCGATTACGAAGCTGGAGATTGAGCGCATTCGTGGCGTAAAGTCAGACCATGCGGTAAATAAGCTGATAGAGTATAATCTTGTGGCAGAGGTGGGACGTATGGACACGCCGGGACGTCCGATTTTGTTCGGCACGACGGAGGAGTTCTTGCGACGCTTCAGTGTGCAGTCGGTGGACGAGCTTCCGGGTATCACACCGGAAAAGGTAGAGGACTTCAAGGCAGAGGCAGAGGATGAGATTCAGCTCAAATTGAATTTGTAGAAAGGCGGAGCAGATAGCTATGGATATCAATACGACAATATCACAGATTATATCCTTGTTTTTAATTATGCTTGTGGGATATGTGATGAACAAACGAGGTGTCATTGATGATGCAGCGAGGGTGCGATTTACCCGCCTGATTATCAATATCTCACTTCCGGCACAGATTCTCAAGGCATTTGTTTCGAATCAAGGGATTGTATCGAATGGGGAAGTGCTTACCGTGTTTGGTATTTCTTTGCTAGCCTACGCACTGTACGCGGTTCTTGGCATTTTATTTCTTGTGCTTGTACGCGTTCCAAAGGAAGAGCAAGGAACGTATCTCTTTATGATGATGTTTGGGAATGTAGGGTTTATGGGATTCCCGCTTGTGGAAGCCATTTATGGAGAGGGCGCGCTCATCTATGCCGTGATTTTTAATGTGATTTTTAATCTGTTAGTATATTCAGTTGGAATTATGATGATTGGAAAGCGAGGGAATGGAACACGCTTTGAGCCAAAGAAGCTCCTGAATATGCCGTTTTTGTCAGCAGGCTTATCCCTTGTCTTGTATTTTGCAAAGATTCAGCTTCCAGATGTCGTGATGGATAGTTTGGACTTCTTGGGAAATGTGACCACACCGGTTGCAATGCTGATATTAGGTGCGACCATTGCGGCGATGCCGCTCAAAGAGCTGTTTGACGAGTGGCGCATCTATGTATTTACACTTGTAAAGCTGTTGGTGGTTCCACTTGCGGCGATTGCTGTGTTGCGGTATTTGCCGATTTCGTCAGAGATTGTAAAGGGAAGTCTGATTGTGCTTTCGGCAACACCGGTTGCGACCAATGCAACGATGCTTGCGATTGAATATGACGGAGATATGGCATTGACTTCAAAAGGAATCTTTTTTACCACCTTGCTTTGTATGGTAACGATTCCACTCATTCAAGCCTTTTGTTAGCATAAAAGACAGAGATGCCACATAGATTGTCAGTAACAAGATTTGATGGTGAAGCTCTGTGAAAAAATGGATAGTATTGTTACTTGTGTTTGCACTTGGGATGCCGGTGCAGGCCAAAGAAGAACCGAAAGAATTATACGCCCAGTCGGCAGTCCTGATGGATGCAGAGAGTGGGCGTGTTTTATTTGCCAAAAATGGAACGGATGCGAAAGCGATGGCGAGTACCACGAAGATTATGACCTGTATACTTGCTTTGGAAAATGGTGGCTTGGAGAAAAAGGCGACGTTTTCGAGCGAGGCGGCAAAACAGCCAAAGGTGCATCTCGGTGCGGCAGCAGGAGAAGAATTCTATGTGAGAGATTTGTTATACTCTCTGATGTTGGAATCGCATAACGATACGGCGGTAGCCATCGCAGAGGCAATGGCGGGCAGTGTCAAAAGCTTTGCCGCGCAGATGAACCAGAAGGCGAAGGAGATTGGCTGTACGGATACATACTTTATTACGCCAAATGGTTTGGATGCCTCTGATGAGCAGGGGACGCATTCCACGACAGCAGTGGACTTGGCGAAGATTATGAGCTACTGCGTCCTGAAATCGCCCAAGAAAGAAGAATTCTTGCAGATTACGCAGACCCCACAGCACAGCTTTGCAAATCTAGCGGGAAAACGCAGCTACTCTTGCAGCAACCACAATGCGTTTTTGTCGATGATGCCGGAAGCCATATCGGGCAAGACCGGTTTTACGGCGGATGCAGGGTATTGCTATGTCGGTGCGGTGCAGAGCGAGGGCAGAACCTTTGTCGTAGCCCTGCTTGCCTGTGGCTGGCCGAACAATAAGAGCTATAAGTGGAAGGATATGCGAAAGCTGGCGGAGTATGGTATGGCAAATTATGCATATCGCGAGACGCAAGCGTTCCCGGAGACCCAAGAGGTGTTGGTGCGCGACGGGATTCCAAGCTCCGGCGCCTTGTTTTCGGAGGCTAGGGTAGATACACGTGTAGAAGGGGAGGCGATGTCGGAGCTGCTGCTTCATAAGGAGGAACAGGTGGAGGTGCATGCGACGCAGGAACAGGAGCTTGTTGCACCGGTTAAAAAAGGGCAGCAGGTGGGCGAGGTGGTGTATTCCTTAAATGGGGAGACCATAGCCACATACCCGATTGTAACGACGCGAGCGGTAGAAGAAAGAGATTTTGCGTGGAGCTTTGAGAAGCTGTGGAAGATGTTTGTGCTGGGATAAGACCACTTGCGCAAAAATAATTGCCAGTTAGGGAAAATATATTTACAAAAAATGGAAAACGATTATTCTGAGCTTGTCTAGACAATACAATGAGTGTACGCGGAAAGGAAGTGCCGTGTTTGATAAAATTTTTCAATGGCTTAGTTTAATTTTCAGATAAGTATGTGACGAAAGTCTTATATGTTATATACATTGTGATTTGCTGAGTTTTGTAGTATAATGTAAAAAATGTTTTTAAGGTGGCGAAAATATGAGAGCGGCTTTTCAAATACTTGCTATACCATTTAGGATTAAAGACGGAAAACCCGAATATTGTGTTTTCTGTCGCGCTGATGATAATAGTTTTCAGTTTGTTGCCGGCGGCGGTGAAAATGACGAAACACCGTTAGAAGCCGCAAAGCGAGAGATATTAGAGGAAAGCGGTATAACACCTGATAACATTATAGAGCTTACAAGCCTTTCATATTTACCTGTAACCATAATTCACGAAAGCCTTCGACGGCATTGGGATAAAAACATTTATGTTATACCCGAATACACTTTCGGCTATGAATGTGATTCTGATATTTTAATATCCCACGAACATTTGGATTTTCTTTGGCTAAGCTTTGATGAGGCCTATGAAAAACTAACTTGGGATTCAAATAGAACTGTCCTTTATGAACTTAATTGTCGTTTGGAGAAAAAACAATGATTGGATTAAAAAGAGGAACAGTAAAACTTTGCGAACACGAATTAGAATGGGAAACAGAAGCACAAAACACCATTTATCGCTTAAAGAAAATTTTAGGGAGTGTTGCAAAGGATATTCAACATATAGGTAGCACTTCAATTTCATCAATTAAAGCTAAACCCATAATTGATATTGCTGTTGCAGTTGATAATTTTGACGATATTCTTGCTTATGAAAAAGAGCTAAAAAAAGAAGGGTTTTATTATCGCCCCAACGCACAAGCCTCTATTAGAAATCAGCTACTATTTGCGTGTGGTAATTATTACGAAGGCACGGGCGATTTGCAAACTCACTTTATCCATATAGTTCTTACAAACAGTATGGACTGGCTCAATTACATAAACTTCAGAGATTATCTTAATAATACTCCATCTGTTGCAAAAGAATATGAAGAACTAAAGCTATCACTTGCATTGCAAGCACCTATTGATAGCGGTAGAGAAAAATATCTTAATGGCAAACATGATTTTATTGTATATACATTGAGAAAAGCTCTCGTAAAGTTTTATCTTGGTAAAACTGTAGATATTGAAATAGACAGACCTATAGGCTTTATTCATAAGAAAGATAATTATAGTCTTACATATCCGATTAACTATGGATACATACCCAGTGTAATCGGTGGTGACGGCGAGGAACTTGATGTTTACTTGCTTGGCGTGTCCGAACCTGTAAAAAAATATTCTGCAAAGATAATTGGTATAGTTCACAGACATAATGATACAGAGGACAAATTAGTGGCTGCACCCGAAGGGGTTGACTTTACTGCAGAACAAATCTCAGATCAAATAAGATTCCAAGAGCAGTATTATGAAGTACATATAGAAACCATAAATAATATTGCATACCACTATGACACGCTTATAGACCAAGACAATGATCCGGTACACGACCCCGAACCCTTAAAGGCATATATGGATAAATGGGACGGAGATTCCTTTATAGGAAAACTTTGTCTTGAGGAAAACAAAAAAGTGCTTGAAATCGGTGTCGGTACGGGCAGATTAGCAGTAAAAACCGCACCACTTTGTAAAGAGTTTTACGGTATAGATATATCACCTAAAACTGCCCAAAGGGCAAAGGAGAATCTTGTAGCTTATAAAAATGTAAATCTAATTTGCGGCGATTTTATACACTACGATTTTGGCAAGACCTTTGATGTGATTTATTCGTCACTAACCTTTATGCACATTGAGGACAAGCTGAAAGCGATGTGTAAGGTTTTCGACCTATTATCAGACGGTGGTATATTTGTACTGTCTATTGATAAAAACCAAGACGAATTTATAGACATAGGAACAAGCAAAATCAAGATATTCCCCGATACACCCGAAAATATCGTTTGCTGCCTGAATAAAGTCGGATTTCATTTATCTGAGCAGTTTGAAACTGAATTTGCACATATCTTTGTGGCTAAAAAATATTATAAATGCTATTGCGGTCACGATTGCTCAAAATGTGTTACCTATATTGCTACTAAAACAAATAATAATGTTTTGCGAGAGCAAGCAAAAAGTTTTTATAAAAATGAGTTTTCTCAGGATATTCCTTTGGAGAGTTTTAATTGTTTTGGTGGTCGAACAGAAAATCAATTTGTTTTGTGTGATTCTTGCCCATTCAAGAAATGTTGCAAAGAGAAAAACATTGCAGCCTGTGACCAATGTTCTAATTACCCCTGCAATATGTTAGAGGAATATCAGAAAAAATATGTTAATAAGTGCAACCAAATAAATGAAAAATAGTGTAGTATGCCGCCCGTGAGCAGCGGGTGGCATTTTAAAGCAGAATCCTCCAACTTACAGTTGGAAACCTCAAACTAATGCGTTATTGTTTTTTTGGTTTGAGCAGACTAAAATATAATTGTAGCTACGGAATAAAACAAGGAGCAAAACATTATGAAATTGAAAATTGGTGAACAAATAGCAAATTTACGAAAGAAAAGAGAACTGACACAAGAAGAACTTGCAAAAATATTAGGTGTAACCAATCAAGCTGTTTCAAAATGGGAATCTAATAAATGTTGTCCAGATATTGAACTGCTTCCCGTAATTGCAGAAACTTTTAAATGCAGTATCGATACACTTTTCGGTACTGATAAAGCTTTTAGAGAAGGTGGCAATACCTATGAGCTTTGTGCCGAGCTTCCTTGGGCAGATGATGAAATTATTCGAGGTGTTGTTTGTAAAGGAAGAAAAATTCTTAATATTCAAAGCGGCGTTATACATAAATTCACCTTTGAATATATCGGTGAAGCAAAATCCGTCAAGTCACATTGTAATTTAAGTATATTAGGAGATGTGTCGGGTGGTTGTAATGCCGGACATAGCATTTCTGTTGATGGAAATGTGAGTGGCGGATGTCAATCGGGGCATAGCATAGCGATAGGTGCTACTGTAAACGGTGCTGTTGCTTGTGGTAATACCGTTGAATGCAAGGGTAATATTATTGGTGATGTGGAATGTCAAAACATTACTGTAGACGGTGATGTGACCTCCCGAAAAATAACTGGACATGTAAATTGTAATACACTAAAATGTGATGATGTGGAAGGTGAAGTAAAAATAAATTAAAAATCCACCTAACCTTTTCTTGATTTTTCCGACTATATAGGCGTAAAAGCTTTTATGAAACGCAGAGGACAAAAATGAAAACAAACGAATTTTTAAAACTTATTGATGAAGCCTTTCTTGAAAAAGTATATGGTTTTGCCTATCGCCGTTGTAATACATCATACGAGGCCGAGGACTTGTGTTCGCAAATTATATTAAATTGCATAGTGTCACTTCAAAAACAGCGAGAAATAGAAAATTTCTATGGATTTGTTTGGACTATTGCCCGCAGGGTATATGCAGATTATTGTGAAAAACGAAATGTTGACCGTCAAACCATCAGTCTTGAAAATGCCGAATACTTTATCGGTGCTACCCATAATGAAATAGATGATTTTATTGAGGATATCGCTAATACAGAACAATTAAAAAGAATCCTTTATGAAATTACCTTCTTATCCAAAGCATACCGTGAAGTTATGGTGATGTACTACATAGACGAAATCAAGATAAAGGATATTGCGACAAGGCTTAACATCAATGAAACCACTGTGAAACAGCGTTTGTTTTCAGCACGAAACGAAATTAGAAAAGAGGTTAGTGTAATGAAAGAAAAGAATTTAACTTTAAGACCTATCAGTTTAGCAATATCCGGCACCGGTAATCCTATGGGTAATGATCCGAGAAGCAAGACCGAGCGTATGTTTTCACAAAACTTGCTTTATCTTTGCAAGGATAAACCTAAAACCGCAAAAGAACTGTCGGAAGAATTATGTGTACCTATGCCGTATATTGAAGAGGAATTGGAAATTCAAGTACACGGTGAAAATGGAAATTACGGTATGCTCCGCAAATTACCAAATGGCAAATATACTATCAATGTACTCGTTGTTGACTATGAAGAATATGACAAGGCAAATAAAATCTATGAAAAGTACCTACCAAAAATCAGCAGTGCATTAAAAAAATCACTTGAAAAATATAAGGATGAAATTTTATCATTTCCGTTTTTAAGTTGCCAAGACGATATTCGTTTTATACTGTGGTCACTTATATCAAGAACATTTTGGAATTTTGAATCCGATATTACCGAGCTGATTAAGAAGAAGCATTTTAATAATATTGAGCCTGTAAACCGTCCTTTTAGTACGGTTGCTGTAGCTTTCAGAGAGGATGATACCCCACGCTTTGATTTTTATGGTAGTGATGGAATAGATGCCACATCTGTATGCGGTTACCGTCATATTTTTACTTCTAATATTTACGGAAAGAGAATTGAAAAACATTTTCATTGTGGCCACAATTTGTCTCACGACCAAAAACTTATAATGCTTATAAGGTCAATCGGTGGTATGCATATTGACACTCTAACAGACGATGAAAAGGAAATCGTTGCAAAGGCAATAGAATGCGGTTATATTCGTAAAAACGGAGATGTTTTTGAGCCTAATATTATTGTAATGAACAAAACTGATGAGAAGGCATTCTACACACTTTCTAACCGATTGCATGATAATATGGGTGAAATTAAAGAAGCCATTGCTGATGAATTGGCAACCTTTATGAAAGCACATATTCCCGAACATCTTATGAACGAATACGAAATTTATATTCAGCTTATTGCCGGTATTCGCATTCTTTCTGCCACAATTGAAGAATGTATCAAAGAAGAATTATTAACCGAGCCGAAACAAAAATTAGGTGCTGAAGGAATGATTATGGTAGTCGAGAAATAAAAGAACAGCCTACTCACTTAAATCTAAGCGGGTAGGCTGTAGTTATCATCATTTATACTTTCTGCAAGCATCTTCAAGCAAGGTGAAATCATTGCACCTTTTGCCCAAAGCGGTTTTGTTGCTGTCCTTCAACCACAGCTTGTACAAGGTTAAGGCGTTCTTGCGAATACGTTCTTGAATGGACTTGATATATCGGTATTCGGCTCGCAGTAATTCCTTATATTTTTCGTTTTTAATGGCTGAAATATCAACATAGCTGTATGTATTCGGAGCAATGGGAAACATATTATTGAGATTGATAACCGCATAATTCTTGATTTTAATAAAATCAATGCCGTCACGCATACTATTATGTTTAGGCTTGAAAGACGAAAGTGGTGCAAAATAATCCATACCATTTACGGACAAGACAACACCGATATATTTTCGCTCATTTTGCTGACCTGCCTGCTTATTCAAAAACAGATGAGGTGCAAACTGAGATAGGTAATTGATGTATTTGGCATCAACCTCATAGATTTTTATGTTATCCATACTGTCTCCTTTACGTAAAACAAGGGCAAGTGTTACCTTGCCCTTGCTGTTACTCTCGCACTCAGAGCGGCGAAATGCTCACTCTTAACTTTCTTGAAACGGACCAAGAGAAGTCCACTCATTAAGTTTCTCATTTTGGGCTGAGATACACCCTCTATAGATATTATACGCAGAAAGCCCCATTTTTTCAAGTAGTGACAAGGAATTTAACGAAAAATCCGTTTAAAGCTTCCCACAAAAATATTATATGCAAAAATCAAAATAAAATCAATGCTTAATTTTACTTGCATTAGAATATTCCGTTATTTACATTATGTCCGTAGATTACAGAATGCAGAAAAGAAATGCTGAACAAACTGTGAATTTTGAAGTTTTCTAAAGATTTAGATGAAGTAAAGAAGATGGAGGACACAATCTTACATATGAGAAATGGAGAGCGTGTGGAGGTATCAAGGCGAAGAATGTGGGATTTTAAGAGTGCATATCTAAAGCGACAATATGAATGTGCAAACGGATAAGGAAAGGTCACCAATTTGAGGTGGCCTTTTTTATGCGCAGATTTACAAACAAACACTTACGCAAAAACCAATAACAATTATGCAGATGTGCTTGTTAAAATTCGAAAATGTGCTATGATAATGAGGGAAAAACGAGAATGGAATGATTTTGAAATAAATAAAATGGTAGGTAATATATGGAATTAAAAAAATGTATTTTTTTTAACACATTATTAGTAGTCTTATATACTTATATAAATTCTTTGAATGAAGTAGAAGGATGGAATGCTATTTTTCTAATAATAATTTTTGCGTTAGGGATGCTTTTACAGTGGATTTTTGCAGCACTCCTAAAACCTGAAAAAATGAATGTGTTATATGTTTTAATTATTTTAATTAGGCTAGCCGCCTTTTTGACTATACCATTACAGAGAAGTATGTATTTATATATGCTATCTATCATAATTACATTTTGCCTGGATTTATGGCAATATTCGCATTGGGATTTGAATGCAGTTTTTAAAACAAAAACTTATACAGATAGTGAGGTGGCATATTCAAAGAATTTGGCGGAGATAGCTTTCCCGTTTTCTCTGACTGTTGCTGCTTTGATTGGTTATAAAGGTGCATTTGCCATAGCCTTTATTGGGATTTCTTTTTATCAAGCGTATAAGATAGAAAGTTTGAAATATCGGATTTGGATAAATATAGAGTGTTGTATAAGTATAATTTTTATTAGATTGTGCTTGTTTGTTCAAATAGCTTAATACTGTCAGCATGAGCGATAGAGAAAAACACTCTCTTTCAGTTCTACTTTTAGCAAGGTGCAAATACCAACAAAGTATTATAAATAAAGGACTTTTAAGCATTTCCTCTTATACTGTGCAATATGGAATTGAACAAATAAGTTTCGGTTTTTTCTCTTAATTATTTGAGGTATTTTCCCTTTAAAAAGAGATGGCTTTATACTATTCTAATACTGTTTATTTTAGGATAATCACCAGAGGTCCCCAGATTAACCAGAATTGATTTTAGGAATTAGGATATATAAAATACCTTTTACCTAAAACAAATCAATCTGAGGTCATTCTGGATTATCTGAGGATTATATATAAAATTGAATCAAAATCATATAAAGAAAAATTAGGGAAAAAAGTTTCAAAAACCTATGTACAAATTTCAAGACTTGTGGTATAATATATACAGGTCAAAAAAGGACTGGTCAATTTAATAATTTAAGTGCTTTAGAGAAGCGAAAGTTACCTTAGTTGAGGTGTAACTGGCTTCTCTTTTTTTGTTGCCTGAAATCAAAATAAATTTTGAAAGGAACAAGGAATATGAGCAATTACGAATTAAACCCGAAACATGAGTTTGCATGTAATGTTAGTAAGGTTACCGAGTACGAAGTAAAAAAGCACATTGACACTATCATGGTTGGTGTGCGTGGATTCTCAAAGGAAGTTACGATTGCCAAGTGGGGAGATAAAGAGCCTACATTTGACATTAGAGCATGGAGGGTATCAGAAAGGGACGGACTTCAATATCCGTTGCGTGGTATCACTCTTTCAAAGGACGAACTTATCAAGCTGAGGGAAATCTTAAACAGCATTGATGTGAACTGCATTGACGAATATATGAGCAAAGATTGTGAGGTATAAATATGAACGGAGCAACGAGTGAAAATAGAAACTATTATGCTGAAAGCTACATTGCTTTGGTTGGTGAAATCATCAAAGAAACGCAGAACATCATCAAGGAAATTAAAAAAGCAATGAGTGAGGTGTGATGATGAGCGAGCGTAAAATAAGACTTGATAAGAATAGAGCTAACCAAGGAATTGACACCTGTGAATTTGAGCTTGCCCTAACAGGCAGAAACATGAAAGATTTGTTGAAGCAACCTCTATACAATGCACAAATGCGTGAATATGGTAGTGTTGAAGCAAGTAAAGGTAAGGCTACAATCATTCTGAATTTGCCTAAATTTGTGCGTGATAACAACATTCGCCCATACTCCCTTACCGAGAGCATAAAGCTGGAAATCATCAAGAACGATTGCGAAACACAGCTAAAGAAGATTTTCGGTAATAACATGAACACTCAAATCACAAAGATAGAGGTAAACATCACGCAAACTGTGAGTGGAAATGCAACACAGTCAGATGTACAGAGTTTATTTCGTCATGCAGCTTTGCCCCATGCAAGTGGAGATATAAGTATCTTTGTAGGCCCAAATAGAAAATGTGTGTTGAAAGACGAGGACCATTCAACAAGAATCCCACGAAAGCACTATTGGTATGCGAAGATATATGACAAATCTCAGGACATCATAGATAAGCGGAGACAGTTTAATCTTCCTACTGATGATGTGCCACAAGGTTTATTGAGGGTGGAAATCGTGCTTGTAGATAGGACTCTTACTAAATTATTCGGAGCAAAGAAAACTTTATCCGATGTTCTTACACAGAAAAATCTACTTGAAATACTGCGTGAGTACAAACGCATTTTCTGTAATGAGTTGGTGGATAAGATGATTGTACCATATTTAGACGCTTGTGTCGAGAAACTGGTGGAGTCATTGACAGATACCGAGAATCCAATCAAGACGATTGCTAAAGAACGGGAACTGATACCCGATATTGAGGTGTTTAAGAAAGCATTACGCAGGTATATGAAAATCAGAGGTAAAACAGATAATTCAGCCAGAGACGCTAAAAGATACGCTGAACAATACGATTTGCCTGTTGACTGCATAATGACGATAAAAGACTTCAAACACTCTTGTGGTTAATCTTTCTTCTCCAAATTATTCAACCCATGAATAAAACTGAACAGAAAGTTACCGATTAGCAAAAGTGAAAAATGTATCAGTTATATGCTGTTTTTGGGGTGTAGAGCATATCCCACAGCGAAAATAAGCAGAAAGCATTTTTCAAATTCTGTACCATAAAGAGGACAGAGAGCAGAGAGCATAACAGTACATTTACAATAAGGGGGTGTTCACTAATGCAAGTAGAAAGAATATCAGCAGATGTAAATTTGAAGCATAAACCGAGAAGTGGTAAAGAAGCCTATACTATGCTGATTCATTCATTAAAGGCAGAGATAGAGGAAAAACAAGAAATCCTATCTCAGCTAACAAAAACCGAAGTAAAACAGAAATTCATAGATAGTTGGAATCCCACAACAAGGAGTGTGAACATCTATGATTTGTAGGAAGGAGTGATTTTCTGTGCCTTATGTAAAAGGACAAAGCGGTAACCCCAAAGGCAGACCGAAACAAACAGCAGAGCAGAAATCACAGAAAGAGCAGTTTAAGAAGTTGCTTAAATCTTCTACCGTTGACGCTCTGCAAAGCATTATCCAGATTGCCAATGACAGGTACAACAAAGACCGATTCAATGCTTGCAAGTACATCATTGACAAAGCCTATGGTGCGAATACTGCTTTCCTTTTAGACGGTACAGAAGAAACTGCCCCTACTGTGATTCGTATTGTTCCATACGGTAAAGAGGTCGAGGACGAAGACTGGAACGAAGATGACTGGGAAGCCGAATGGAACGAAACACCAGATGAAAGTGAGGACTCTGACAGTGATTAAAATTACAAATGGCAAGATTACTGTTGAAGTAACGAAAGGCTCTTATGACAGTTTTTATGCCAAACAGGGATTTGCGGTATTAAACGATAATGAAAAATGGGAGGAAAACGAAAATGGCGAAGAAGAACACGATTGCGAATAATGGGCTTACCGTTATTGAGAATTACAACAATCTGTTTACGCAGATCAGCCGAGCGCAGACCGTTGATGAAGTGCGTGCTATGGTTGCTTCTGCTAAAGAGTTTATTTCTCTGTATAAGACAGTTGACAAAAACCTTGTCAATCGGATTTATGAGAAGTTGCAGAGCAAGATGAATGACTTGCTTGAAGAAAATGAGTTTGTGTATCAGCGCACAAATGCAAGGGTTGAGGAAGTTAGAAACCGCACTTATGACTTTACCGTAGAAAAGGACGATACACAGGCGGTACAGGCTAAATTGCTTCAGCTCATTGAATAGATATCTTTGCGCGTATCAGACAGCTCTTTCAGACACAAAAAAGTGTCGTTTACATATGGCCAATTCTATTTGGATGAAGGATATGGAAGGGTTTTCGGTAGAGAAGACTTTTTTGCAGACGAATGCGGATTATTATGGTGCACAGGTTTATCAGGCAGCTTTTGATCAGCAGACGGTGAAAGACATCAATCGTTGGGTAGACAAACATACAGATGGAATGATTCAGAGCCTATTAGAGAAGCCAATTGACAAAGATGTTGTAATGTATTTGATAAATGCACTTGCATTTGATGCAGAGTGGCAGAGCATTTATAAGAAAAATCAAGTAAGAGAAGGTGTATTCACGCGAGAAGATGGACAAGCACAGTCAGTCAAGCTGATGTATTCGGAAGAATATACTTATCTGGAAGATGAGATGGCAACAGGGTTCTTGAAATATTATGCAGATAACGAATATGCCTTTGTAGCCTTGCTGCCGAAGGAAGATGTTAAGGTGTCGGAGTATGTGTCATGGCTTACGGCAGACCATTTGTCAAGCTTGTTAAATGAACCGATGGATATATCGGTACGCACAGCGATTCCGCAGTTTTCGTATGAAGATAGTATGAATATGGGAGCGGCATTGCAACAAATGGGGATGACAGATGCCTTTGATGAAAATAAGGCCGATTTCTCGGGGATTGATGGTACGGAATATGGAAAGCTTGTGATAAATCGTGTGTTGCACAAGACACGTATCACAGTTGATGAAAGAGGGACGAAGGCCGGCGCGGTAACTGCGGTAGAGATGAAAGAAAAGAGCGCTATTACAGAAGAGAACAAAAGGGTATATCTTGACCGTCCGTTCCTGTATATGATTATAGATTGTGAGACAAAAAGTCCATTATTTATGGGGACGATGATGAAATAGCAAAACGCAAAACGGGACGTAGTGAAATGCAATTTCACTAGAGAGTGTAAATTATTTTGTGTAAACCCCTTGGATTAATGAAAAAATCGTATGGGTTAAATAATTATATTGAGGGCTGGATGGCATGGAATTGCTATTCAGCCCTTGATTATTATCTACCATGCAGACG
>JAXJPN010000105.1:0-1881 GCA_036311625.1 Faecalimonas sp. | reverse complement strand
TTGTCATAGTCAGTAATCTGACCGACACGTGTGTTTTCTACTGTGAGATTTACACGTTCTACCGGTGTATAAATAGAATCAATCGGAATCACACCAATTGGTAGCTCATCGTTCTTGTTCTTATCGGCGCTGACATAACCCCTGCCTTTTGTAATGGTAAGTTCCATATACAATTTGCTGTCTACTCCACCATTCATTGTCGCGATTACCGTCTCCGGATTTAAAATCTCGATATCTGAGTCTACCTGGATATCAGCTGCAGTTACAACACCTTCACCCTCAAACTCAATGTAAGCGGTCTTTGGCTCATCTGTCTCTGCTGTGTTCTTAATAGCCAGTGATTTTAAGTTCATCACGATTTCCGTTACGTCTTCTTTCACACCCGGAATAGAGCTGAATTCATGTAAAACCCCATCGATTTTTACCTGAGAAATCGCAGCGCCCGGCAGAGAAGAAAGCATAATTCTTCTGAGCGAGTTTCCAAGTGTTGTTCCGTAACCTCTTTCCAGTGGTTCAACAACAAATCTGCCATATTTTTTATCTTCTGAAATCTCAGTGATTTCAATATTTGGTTTGTTAAAATCAAACATTACAAGGCCCTCCTTTTGGGGGATTATTTAGAATACAATTCGACGATTAACATCTCATCTACCGGAACATCGATAGCTTCTCTTGAAGGAAGTTCTTTCACAGTTCCTCTCAGATTCTCAGCATCAACATCCAACCAATCTACTACTAATCTTCCGCCTGTTACTTCTGCGATTGCAGCGTATCTTGGTGATGATTTCTTACTTTCTTTGATTTCGATTACATCTCCGGCACTTACTAAGTAAGAAGGGATGTTTACTTGCTTGCCGTTTACCAATACATGCTTGTGGTCAACGATTTGTCTGGCTTCTTTTCTTGTTCTGGCAAATCCCATACGGAATACAACGTTGTCTAATCTTGATTCCAGAAGAATCATAAGGTTATCACCTGTCATACCGTTCATCTTGGAAGCCTTTGCAAAGTAGTTGCGGAAAGGTTTTTCTAATACACCATAGATGAATTTTGCTTTCTGCTTCTCACGTAACTGGAGACCATACTCGCTCATCTTCTTGTTCGCTCTTTTTAATTGTCTGTTAGATTTCTTATCGATTCCCAAGTAGATTGGATCCATACCGAGTGACCTACATCTCTTAAGAACCGGAGTTCTATTTACTGCCATATTCTTTCTCCTCCTATTAGACTACACTCTTCTACGTTTTGGTGGGCGACATCCGTTGTGTGGTACCGGAGTCACGTCCGTAATACTTGTTACATCAATACCGCATGCTTGGAGAGCACGAATAGCTGCTTCTCTTCCTGATCCCGGTCCTTTTACGAATACATCTACTGTCTTAAGACCATGTACCAATGCTGCCTTCGCTGCAGTTTCAGATGCCATCTGAGCTGCATATGGAGTAGATTTCCTTGAACCTCTAAATCCGAGACCACCAGCACTTGCCCATGATAAAGCATTTCCTTGAGCATCTGTTAATGTAACGATTGTGTTATTAAAAGATGATTGAATATGTGCTTGTCCGCGTTCAACGTTTTTCTTGACACGTTTCTTTGTCACTTTTTTTGTAACTTTTTTAGCCATTTAAACTAACCTACTTTCTTCCTTATTTCATATTTTGATGATATTTACAGTTCGCTCAACTAAGTTCGTACTTTGTACTCACTAAGGTTCGCGAACGACCTCGCGCTAAATTCAAGCTGCGCTTAACAGCTTGCTTTCATTAAGCTGCTTTCGGCCTATTTCTTCTTGTTTGCAACAGTTCTCTTAGGACCTTTTCTTGTTCTAGCGTTTGTTTTAGTCTTTTGACCACGAACAGGAAGTCCTTTTCTATGACGAAT
>JAXJPN010000104.1:0-13878 GCA_036311625.1 Faecalimonas sp. | reverse complement strand
TGATTTTATTTTTCTGTAATGCACGCAGTGCATTTGCAAATCAAACGTAAGCGAGAGAACTCTGTTCTCGTGCTTCCTTACTGTTGTCTCGCGACAACTTCCTAATCATAACAAAGTTATCGGACGTTGTCAACAACTTTTTGAAGTTTTTTATATTTTTATAGTTTCAAAACACTCCCTCTTCTAGGGAGTGCTTGACTATGATAGCACGTTTTGAAAATTGTTGTCAAGCCTCTTTTAAAACTTTTCTTTTGAAATTTACTAAAAAAACAGATTCCAAAAAGAATCTGTTTTTCGTACGCAGAGGGTGGGATTCGAACCCACGTGCCCTCTCGGACAAACGGTTTTCAAGACCGCCTCGTTATGACCACTTCGATACCTCTGCACATCTTATTCAATTGTCGCAGTGCTCGCCAGCGACGTATTTCATATTATCATAGCTTTTGAGCACTGTCAACCACTTTTTTTATTTTTTCTCTAAGCTTCTGGCACACGCAATGTCTTTCGAAACCTGTGCCTGCACTTCCTGTAGGTTCTGAAATCTTTGTATCGGACGAAGGAAGCGTAAAATCTCCAAAATAACTGTCTCTCCGTAGATGTCGCGTTCAAAATCTAGGATATGCACTTCTACCGTTACATATGCATCGTCATCCACAGTCGGTCGTGTCCCGATATTCGTGACAGAAAGAAAACTTTCTTCACCAACGCGAATACGCGTCGCATATACACCGGCATCCGGGAGGCTTCCTTCTATAATAAGAAGATTCGCCGTCGGCATCCCAACGGTGCGTCCAAGCGCTTTCCCATGCACAACCTTTCCTTTTAAAACAGAAATTGCCTCCATCTTATCTGACAACCACCTTGCGGAAGTTCTTCTTTCCACGACGAAGCACAAGTCCCTCTTCTGGAATTGCATCAGCTGCAAAGCTCGCCTTGATATCCGTCACCTTTTCGCCGTCAACGGCAACACCGCCCTGCTCGACTGCACGTCTTGCTTCTGATTTAGACGGAACCAAACCACTCTTAAACAGCATTGTCAAAATATCAATGGAACCATCGATGAAATCTTCTGCCCCCAATTCTGTGGTCGGCATATTCGCTGCTGCGCCACTTGAGAACAAGGCCTTTGCTGCTTCCTGTGCCTTCACAGCCTCTTCTTCGCCATGCACCAACTTGGTGAGTTCGTACGCAAGTATCTCTTTCGCCTGGTTCAGCTGGCTGCCCTCCCACGCATCCATCTTGTCAATCTCCTCTAACGGAAGGAAGGTCAGCATACGGATACATTTCAGAACGTCTGCATCTGCAACATTTCTCCAGTACTGGTAGAACTCAAACGGAGAGGTCTTATTCGGGTCAAGCCATACAGCACCAGACTGTGTCTTGCCCATCTTCTTTCCTTCTGAATTTAAAAGAAGCGTAATCGTCATCGCACTCGCATCTTTTCCGAGCTTGCGGCGAATGAGCTCCGTACCACCAAGCATATTGCTCCACTGGTCATCGCCACCGAACTGTAAGTTACAGCCGTACTTCTGGTACAAGGCATAGAAGTCATAGCTCTGCATAATCATATAGTTGAACTCCAAGAAGCTAAGCCCCTTCTCCATACGCTGCTTGTAACATTCAGCCGTAAGCATACGGTTCACACTAAAGTGTGCGCCGACCTCGCGCAACACATCAATATAGTTCAAATCCATCAACCAGTCTGCATTATTCACCATCAAGGCTTTCCCCTCAGAAAAGTCGATAAACTTGCTCATCTGTTCCTTAAAGCAATCGCAGTTGTGCTGAATGGTCTCCGGTGTCATCATCTGACGCATATCACTTCTTCCGGAAGGGTCACCAATCATCGCAGTACCGCCGCCAATCAAAGCAATCGGCTTATTTCCTGCCATCTGCAATCTCTTCATCAGGCAGAGTGCCATAAAGTGCCCCACATGGAGACTGTCTGCCGTCGGGTCAAAACCAATGTAGAAAGTTGCCTTTCCATTGTTAATCAACTCGCGAATCACTTCTTCGTCTGTCACTTGGGCAATCAATCCTCTTGCCTGTAATTCTTCATAAATTCCCATTGTTCTTCTTTCCTTATTATTTCTCTAATTCTGCGTATGCTGCCGCATCACACACAACCGTCACATCCGGGTGCATCTGCAAAATGGATGCCGGAACACTTGGTGTTACAGGACCTGTAAAGGCCTTCTTTACGATTCCTGCCTTGTCAGCACCGCTTACTACAACCAAAATCTTCTTTGCTGCCATAATAGTTCCAATACCCATCGTGTATGCCTGTCTCGGAACATCATCTGCTGAAGCAAAAAATCTCTTGTTCGCCTCGATTGTACTCTCCTGCAAGTCTACACAATGTGTTACCTTGTCAAACTCATCAGCAGGCTCATTAAAGCCGATATGTCCATTGTGTCCAAGACCAAGCAGCTGCAAATCTACGCCGCCCAATTCTTTGATAAGCGCTTCGTAGTTCCCACACTCTTTCTCAGCATCTTCCACCTCACCATTCGGCACGTGAGTTCTTGCTTTATCAATGTTAACGTGATTAAAAAGGTTATCATTCATGAAATAGTAATAGCTCTGGTCATTCGTTCTCGGAAGTCCTCTGTACTCATCCAAGTTCACTGTGGTGATATCCGAAAAATCGATGTCTCCGTTCTCACACTTTTTCACCAGTTCTTTGTATGTGCCAATCGGCGAAGAACCGGTAGCCAATCCAAGTACACTGTTCGGCTTTAATGTCATCTGTGCTGCGATAATGTTGGCAGCTGTTTTACTCATTTCATTGTAGTCTGCTGTTTTAATAATCCTCATTTTAATCGCTCCTTTTTATTGATTTTCTTAATATTCATATATGATACGCCTTTTTACGCCTTATCGCAATAAAAATTTATATTTTTTCAAAATCCGTCCATATTTTGGAGTACAAACTGTACAAAGATATCCGAACCAATTTTGAGCGCATCTTCATCCAGATTATATTTGTCCTGATGCACAGAATATATGCAATCCTTTTCTGGATTCCGGATACCCAGTCGGAACACGCATCCCGGCTTACGTGCCGCAAAATACGCAAAGTCTTCTCCGCCTACTGTGCGCCTGTTGGGGCTTACATTCTCTCTTCCAACCACAGAAACTGCCGCCTGCTCCAATCTTTCTTTTACATTCTCCGCATTTCGCACAATTGGATAGTATTTGTCTTGGGTATAGGTGGCCCTGCCACCGCTTTCCTTCGCAACCGCGCGGATTATCTGTTTGATGCGGTTCGTCACCTGTGCATCGGTATCTTCTCTCCATGTCCGCAAAGTACAATACAGGGAACAATGGTTGCATATAATATTGTTTGTAGTCCCGCCGTGAATGCTGCCCGCATTAAAGAGGCAGGCATCTAATGCCGGGACTTCTTTTGCGACCATCATCTCAATAGCCGTATACGCCTTTACCGCCATCATAATGGCATCAACACCATCCTGCTGCCTTGCTGCATGCGAGTTCTTGCCATAAAAGTCTAAATGAAATCCACTGCTGATTGCATTCTGTGGCCCCGCTGTGATTCCAATCGTTCCGACGTGGAACAGGGAGTCGCAGTGCAGTGCAATAATACAGTCAATATCATCCATCACGCCATCCTCTACCATCAGCTTTGCCCCAGACGGCGGATACTCTTCTGCGCTCTGGAAGATAAATTTGACCCTACAATTGATTTTTTCTTTCATCCCGACCAATTGTCTTGCCGCATCGAGCAAAATGGCCGTATGCGCATCGTGTCCACAAGCATGCATTTGCCCTTTGATTCGCGATTTGTAAGGCAGCTTTGTCTTTTCCTCAATTTCCAGAGCATCCATATCTGCGCGAATACCAATGGTAAAATTCTCCTTTTCCTCATTGAGCGTGGCTACAATACTGCTTTTGCCATACTCCTCTGTAAATGGAAGCCCCATCTTCGCAAGTTCTCCTCTGACTAGCTCCAATGTTCTCGGCAACTCAAAGCCAATCTCAGGATACATATGCAATTTCCTTCGCATCTCTACAACGTAAGACATCCGTTTTCTCCTTCCAGTTGTAAAAAAGAGTTCCACTTTCGTGAAACTCTTTCTAATTAACTCTTATACAAGCTCGATAAGAACTTCCATAGCTGCGTCACCCTTACGCAAACCAATCTTTACGATTCTGGTGTAACCACCGTTACGGTTCTCGTACTTCGGAGCGATCTCTGTAAATAACTTCTCTACCAAATCAACTTCCTTTGCACTTCTCTTCTTACCATCTTTTACTTCAACAACCGGGTAAAGAACCTTCAGCATCTGTCTTCTTGCGTGCAATCTTGACGGCTTATCTTTCTTGATTGTCTTCTCTACTTCGTCGTAAACAGTTACTTTCTTTCCGTCTACTACTTCTTTGACTCTCTTACCGTCTTTGTCCTTGCGAGCAACCTTTGCCTTCACAGTTACTTCTTCATAGTTGTCTCTCTCTTTTACAGCCAATGCAATGAGTCCTTCTGCAATCTTGCGAATCTCTTTTGCCTTTGCTTCTGTTGTAACAATCTTTCCATTGTTCAATAATGCAGTTACCTGATTTCTCAGTAATGCTTTTCTTTGGCTTGCTGTTCTGCCAAGCTTTCTATATTTTGCCATCTTCTTATCCTCCATTTACACGTGGTTATGCTTCTTCGGGCTTACTAGCCATGTGCTCCTGCTGCACACATCGGGTTTACCTGCAGGATTATTCCTCGCCTTGACTTAATTCCAAGCCAAGTTCTTTTAATTTTGCCAAAACTTCTTCTAATGACTTGCGTCCGAGATTCCGAACCTTCATCATATCTTCAGAAGTTCTGTTTGTCAATTCTTCTACTGTGTTGATACCAGCTCTCTTCAAGCAGTTGTACGAACGAACAGAAAGCTCTAATTCGTCAATGCTCATCTCCAACACTTTCTCTTTCTCATCGTCTTCCTTCTCTGTGATAACTTCTGTCTTAATTGCTACCTCAGACAGGTCAATGAATAATTTCAAGTGTTCGCTAAGTACCTTTGCCGCCAAACTTACTGCTTCTTCCGGAACCAAAGTACCATTCGTATACACGTCAAGTGTCAGCTTATCAAAGTCTGTAATCTGCCCAACACGTGTATTCTCTACAGTCAGGTTTACACGCTCTACCGGTGTGAAAATCGAATCAATCGGAATCATACCAATCGGTAAATCCTCCTTCTTGTTGCGGTCTGCACTGATATAGCCTCTTCCCTTTGCAATGGTAAGTTCCATGTACAGCTTGCTGTCAGCTCCTCCGTTGAGAGTTGCGATAACTGTTTCCGGATTTAAAATCTCAATATCTGAGTCAACCTGGATATCTGCTGCAGTTACAACACCTTCACCCTCAAACTCGATGTACGCAGTCTTCGGTTCGTCTGTCTCTGCTGTGCTCTTGATAGCCAATGATTTTAAATTCATAACAATCTCGGTCACGTCTTCTTTTACACCCGGAATCGAGCTGAACTCATGCAAAACACCATCAATCTTTACATGGGAAACAGCAGCGCCAGGCAGAGAAGAAAGCATAATTCTTCTCAAAGAGTTTCCAAGCGTTGTACCATACCCTCTCTCCAAAGGCTCTACAACAAATCTACCATATCTTTTATCTTCTGAAATCTCAGTGATTTCAATATTTGGTTTGTTAAAATCAAACATTACAAAGCCCTCCTTTTGGGTTGTCAGGATGGAATCCTACGGATTATTTCGAGTACAATTCGACGATCAACATCTCATCAACCGGAACATCGATTGCTTCTCTTGCAGGGAGTTCTTTTACAGTTCCCTTCAAGTTCTCTGCATCAACGTCTAACCAGTCTACAACCAATCTTCCGCCAGTTGCCTCTGTGATCTCTTTGTATCTCGGAGAAGCCTTCTTAGCTTCCTTAATCTCAATAACATCTCCTGCACTTACCAAGTAAGAAGGAATGTTTACCTGTTTTCCGTTCACAAGTACATGCTTGTGGTCAACAATCTGTCTTGCTTCTTTTCTGGTTCTTGCAAATCCCATACGGAAAATAACATTATCCAATCTTGACTCAAGTAAAATCATCAAGTTGTCACCTGTCATTCCCTTCATCTTAGAAGCTTTCTCGAAATAGTTACGGAAAGGTTTCTCTAATACGCCGTAAATGAATTTCGCTTTCTGCTTCTCGCGTAACTGCAGACCATACTCGCTCAATTTCTTATTTGCTCTTTTTGATTGTCTGTTCGATTTCTTATCGATTCCCAAGTAGATTGGATCCATACCAAGTGATCTACATCTCTTAAGAACCGGAGTTCTATTCACTGCCATATTCTTTTATCCTCCTATTCGATTACACTCTTCTGCGTTTTGGCGGACGACATCCGTTATGTGGTACCGGAGTTACATCCGTAATACTTGTTACATCAATACCGCATGCCTGAAGAGCACGGATTGCTGCCTCTCTACCTGAACCTGGTCCCTTTACAAATACATCTACTGTCTTAAGACCATGCACAACTGCTGCCTTTGCTGCAGTCTCTGCTGCCATCTGCGCTGCGTATGGAGTAGATTTCCTTGAACCTCTAAATCCCAGACCACCAGCACTTGCCCATGATAAAGCATTTCCCTGCGCATCCGTTAATGTAACGATTGTGTTATTAAAAGATGATTGAATATGTGCTTGTCCGCGTTCAACGTTTTTCTTGACACGTTTCTTTGTCACTTTTTTGGTAACTTTTTTAGCCATTTAAACTAACCTACTTTCTTTCTTAATATTTAATAATGAAGTTCTCTTCGCTAAGTTCGTCCCTCGCACTAACTCGGACTCACTAATCTCAGAGAACGACCTCGCACTAAATTCAAGCTGCGCTTATCAGCTTGCTTTCATTAAGTTGCTTTCGGTCTACTTTTTCTTATTTGCAACAGTTCTCTTAGGACCTTTTCTGGTTCTTGCGTTCGTCTTTGTCTTCTGACCACGAACCGGAAGGCCTTTTCTATGACGGATACCTCTGTAGCATCCGATTTCCTGCAATCTCTTGATGTTGAGTGCGATCTCTCTACGAAGATCACCTTCCACCTGGTAATTGCCATCGATGACAGCGCTGATTGCCTTTACCTCGTCGTCTGTCAAATCTCTACAACGAGTGTCAGGATTCACACCTGCATCCTTTAAAATGTTGGTTGCACTTACTCTACCGATACCGTAGATATAAGTCAAACCGATTTCTACACGTTTGTCTCTTGGTAAGTCTACACCTGCAATACGAGCCATGTTGATTTCCTCCGTTTTCTAGTTTGTTTGATATCGTCTTTCATAGGGGTTCTGCCTTGCAGCACCCAGGTACGTTCGGTACTTCGTACCCTTTCCGACCACCACATCTTCGCATGATACCGTGTGCGGGAATATGGTAATGACCGGTCGGCATTCAAGCAATATACGAGGACTCCACCGGCTAAAGGTGCTTCCTTGTATATGAAATAGTCGATAGACTATTATCTGCCTAAATTTTGTGGACAGGGATTAACCTTGTCTTTGTTTGTGTTTCGGATTCTCACAGATTACTCTGATACTTCCTTTTCTTTTGATGATTTTGCACTTTTCGCAAATTGGTTTTACTGATGATCTAACCTTCACGTCAAATCCTCCTTTCATCCATTGCTTACCTTTGGTACTTTGCGCGATTTTATGCGGTTTTTTCGACTCCATTGCCGCGGAAAATGAAATTTAACCATAAACGCGCTCATATAGTATAGCACCGCGTTTCAGCAAAGTCAAGCTAAAATATATTTATTTTTCTTACTTGTCTCTCCATGTAATTCTGCCCTTTGACAGGTCGTACGGCGACAGCTCCAAAGTCACTTTGTCACCCGGTAAAATCTTGATAAAGTTGGTGCGGAGCTTTCCGCTGATGTGTGCCAATACCTGATGGCCGTTCTCCAACTCTACTTTAAACATTGCGTTTGGTAATTTCTCTACTACTGTTCCTTCAATTTCAATAACGTCAGCCTTTGACATGTTCTATTCCTCCGTCTTCTTCATGAATGCTTTTCGTATTCTTTTGATTCCTACATCGTCTAACTTCGATACATCATATTGTTCGTATATCATCTGCACATGCTTCTTTTTCTTTTTCTTCGGATGTGCAAGCGTCCGATTCACACCGTCTGCTAAATATACATACGCATCATCTGCGTAAATTATCACATATACCTGCCCTTTGTCGTGCCCTGCCTTTGCGCGTGCAAGCATTCCAATCTCTGTCTTCTCCATCCTGCACCTCTCTATTTCGTGAGCGTCAAAAGTATCGGCTCACCATCCGTGATAAGCACGGTATTCTCGTAATGTGCTGACAAAGACCCGTCAGCCGTCACAACCGTCCAATCATCATCCAGCCAGCGCACTGCGTCACCGCCGATATTAATCATCGGCTCTATGGCAAGTGTCATACCTTTGCGCAAGCGCACACCTCTGCGGTTCATCTCGTAGTTTGGAATCTCCGGCGCCTCGTGCAGGTTCGCACCAATGCCATGTCCACAGAGCTCTCTCACCACACCGTAGCCGCGCTCTCTCGCATACTTTCCAATTGCATTGGAAATGTCAAACAGATGATTGCCTTCTTTCGCATACTTTATACCTTCAAAGAAACTCTCTCTCGTCACACGAATCAGCTCCTGTGCTTCTTTGCTAATCTCGCCGATGCCATAGCTTCTCGCCGCATCCGAGTGGTAGCCTTTGTAGATGACACCTGCATCCAGACTTACGATATCCCCTTCCTTGATGATGCGGCTGTCTGTCGGAATTCCGTGTACCACCTCATCATTGACCGATACGCAAATGGATGCCGGGTACCCGTTGTACCCCAAGAAAGAAGGCTCGCAGCCGTAACTACGAATCACCTCTTCACCTAAGCGGTCAATATCCAGTGTGGACATCCCCGCCTTTAAAGCTTTTGCCAATTCCTCGTGCACGATTTCCAGAATGCGTCCCGCCTCTGTCATCAGCTCAATTTCTCTTGCAGATTTCATTGTAATTGGCATATGACTATTCTCCTAAAATCTTAACAATCTCATCGAATACGATGTCGATATCTAGCGTTCCGTCTACTTCAGCCATCACGTTCTTTGCTGTATAGTAATCAATCAACGGCTGTGTCTGCTCGTGATAGACTCCCAGACGCTTTTGTACGGTCTCCGGCTTGTCATCATCACGCAAAATCAAGCTGCCTTGACAGTTATCACAGACATCTTCTACTTTTGTCGGTGCGTATACGATATGATATGTAGCACCACAGTCCACGCATGCTCTACGTCCTGACATACGGCGCACGATGTTCTCATCCGGCACCTCTACGTTAATTGCGTAATCAATCTTTTGTCCCAAAGCTTCAAGCGCCTGGTCTAACGCCTCTGCCTGCGGAATCGTTCTCGGAAAACCATCCAATACATAGCCGTTTGCACAATCGGCTTGATTCACGCGATCTACAACCAAATCTACAACCAATTCATCCGGCACCAGAAGTCCCTGATCCATATACGTCTTTGCCTTTTTCCCAAGCTCTGTTCCGTTCTTGATGTTTGCACGGAAGATATCGCCTGTTGAAATGTGCGGAATATTATATTTCACAGCAATTTTCTTTGCCTGTGTCCCTTTTCCTGCCCCTGGGGCTCCTAACATAATCAGTTTCATATGCATTCTCCTTGTAAACATTTCCATATAGCATATTAACTCGCCCGAATTTCTACTACTATGAGCCTGAAATCTGAGCGAGCTAATGTGTACTTCATTTATTTTCCAGTATTCAAAAATCCTTTGTAGTTGCGCACAAGCATCTTTGACTCGATCTGTTGAATTGTCTCCAATACAACGCCGACAATGATGATGAGCGATGTTCCACCAAATGAAACACTTGCTCCGAGCACACCGTTAAAGAAGAATGGAATCACCTGTACGATGATGAGACCTACGGCACCGATGAAAATGATATATTTCAAAATCTTTGCCAAGAAGTCTACTGTTGGTTTGCCCGGACGAATACCCGGAATGAAACCACCGTTCTTCTTCATATTATTTGCAACTTCCATCGGATTGAAAGTAATCGATGTGTAGAAGTATGCAAACGCGATTGTCAGGATGATGTAGAGAATCAATCCCCACGAATCCACGATATCTGACGGCTTGCACCAGTTATTTGAGTTCAATCCACTCAGTAACCATCCATCGGTTCCTTTTCCAAAGAAGGATGCAATAATAATCGGGAACTGCATCAAAGAAGAAGCAAAGATAACCGGAATAACGCCGGCTGTATTCACCTTCAAAGGAATGTGTGAAGACTGACCACCAACTGTCTTTCTTCCCTGTACCTTCTGCGAATACTGTACTGCAATCTTTCTCTCACCGCCCTGTAACAGGATAACAAATACAACGACAAAAAGAATAATCGCAAGAATGATAACGGCTGCCAACGCTGCCATCCACCAGTCTTTCCCCTTCATAAACTGATTGTACAGTGCCAAGAAGTCACTCGGAATACGGGAAATGATGTTAATCAAAAGAATCATCGAAATACCATTTCCGATTCCCTTTTCTGTAATTCTCTCACCTAGCCACATCAAGAATGCGGAACCGGCTGTCATAATGAGAACTACCATTGCTGCATTCACAAAGTTATACTCAACCAATAAGCCCTGACGTCCAAAGCCGATTGTCATCGCTGTTGCCTGAATCACTGCAAGTGCTACGGTCACGTAACGTGTGAGTGCTGAAATCTTCTTCTTTCCATCTTCGCCGTCCTTCTGCATCTCCTCCAACTTCGGAATTGCGATTGTCAGGAGCTGAATGATGATAGAAGATGTGATGTACGGTGAAATGCTGAATGCAAACACTGACATCTGTTCAAACGAACCTCCCGTAAACGCGTTAAAGAAGTTGAACGCGTCTCCGGTCTGTCCTGCGAAAAATTGTTTAATAAAGTCTGAATTCACGCCCGGAATCGGCAACTGTGAACCCAGTCTAACCACTATCAGCATCAAGAATGTATACAAAATCTTCTTGCGAAGCTCGTCAATTCGAAATGCCTGTCGTAATGTCTTTAGCATTAGATCACCTCTGCTTTTCCACCAAGAGCTTCAATCTTAGCTGCTGCGCTTGCGCTGAATGCGTTTGCCTGCACTGTAAGCTTCTTAGTTAATTCTCCGTTTCCAAGAATCTTTACGCCATCTCTTGGGTTCTTCACGATACCTGCTTCGATCAATGTCTCCACTGAAACAACTGCATCGTTCTCGAATACTTCTAATGCACTCAAGTTGATACCAACGATTTCCTTTGTGTTTCTGTTCGTGAAACCTCTCTTTGGTATTCTTCTATACAATGGCATCTGTCCACCTTCGAAACCTGGTCTCGGTGCTCCTGAACGAGCTTTCTGACCCTTGTGTCCCTTACCGGCAGTCTTACCATTTCCGGAACCGTGTCCACGACCTCTTCTGAAATTATCATTTTGTTTTGAACCTTCTGCAGGTCTTAAATTTGATAAGTCCATCGTAATACCTCCTTATCTTAATAATTAAGCTTCTTCTACTTTTACTAAATGTCTCACCTGGTTTACCATACCTCTGGTTGCTGCGTTGTCCGGCAATACAACAGTCTTGTTTAACTTCTTAAGACCCAATGCCTCTACCGTCTTTACGTGCTTTGGTACAGCACCGATTGTAGACTTTACTAATGTAACTTTTAAATTTGCCATCTTCAATCTCCTCCTTAGCCTAAGATTTCTTCTACAGATTTACCGCGAAGCTTAGCTACTTCTTCTGGAGTCTTGATTTGACGGAGTCCATCGATTGTAGCAAGTACTACGTTTTGCTTATTGTTTGAACCCAATGATTTTGTACGGATATTCTTGATACCTGCAAGCTCAATCACGGCACGTGCCGGACCACCTGCGATAACTCCGGTACCATCTGCAGCCTTCTTAAGCAACACAGAAGCACTTCCGAACTTTCCGATAAAATCATGTGTTACACTGTCGTTCTCGTCCAATGAAACTGTGATCATTCTCTTCATAGCATCCTCTTTTCCTTTGCGGATTGCTTCCGGAATTTCGGCTGCCTTTCCTAAACCTGCACCAACATGGCCTTTGCCATCACCAACTACGACTAAAGCTGTAAATCTGAAGTTACGACCACCCTTAACAACCTTAGTTACACGCTTGATGGACACTACTTTTTCTGTTAATTCTAATTGACTAGCATCAATACGTTCTTGTCTCATGTCGTTCCTCCTCCTAGAATTCTAATCCAGCTTCTCTAGCTGCGTCTGCCAATGCTTTTACCTTACCCTGATAGATGAAACCACCACGGTCAAATACTACTGTTGTAATCCCTGCTTCGATTGCTCTCTTAGCGATTACAGTTCCCAAATATGCTGCTGCATCAACGTTGTTAGTCTTTTCAAGCTCTGCTTTTACATCTTTCTGAAGAGTAGATGCTGAAACGAGAGTCTTTCCAACTGTATCGTCAATAATCTGAGCATACATATGATTATTACTTCTAAACACAGCCAAACGTGGTCTCTCAGCTGTTCCGCTGAAACGGTTACGCAATTTTCTGTGCTTATTTACACGAACTTCACTTCTTGATTTCTTACTAACCATCTTTACACTCTCCTTAATTATTTTTTACCAGTCTTACCAACTTTACGTCTAATCACTTCATCAGCATACTTAATACCCTTGCCCTTATATGGCTCCGGTCTTCTCTTTTCTCTGATTTCAGCTGCGTATTGGCCTACTTTTTCCTTGTCGATACCCTTTACGGTAATCTTGTTCTGTCCGTCAAGAACTGTCTCAATTCCTTCCGGGTCAGTCATCTCTACCGGATGAGAGTATCCCAAGCTTAATGTTAATTTGTTACCCGACTTTGCTGCTCTGTAACCAACACCGTTGATCTCAAGAACCTTCTCGTATCCCTCAGATACACCAACAACCATATTGTTGATAAGCGTTCTTGTAAGTCCATGCAACGATTTCATTCTCTTCAAATCGTTCGGTCTTGTTACAACAACTTTACCGTCTTCTAATTTGATTTCCATCTCTACCGGAAGCTCTTTTACAAGCGTTCCCTTAGGACCTTTTACAGTCACTTTGTTATTTTCTGCGATTTCAACAGTTACCCCTGCCGGAACTGTTACTGGCAGTCTACCGATACGTGACATACCTTTATCCTCCTACACTTAAATTTTCGGAATAAGCGCCAAGCCTATTCTGTTTTCAGTTACTTTCGTTCCTTACCAGATAAAGCAAAGAACCTCTCCACCGATCTGAAGCTTTCTTGCTTCCTTGTCAGTGATTACACCTTGATTTGTTGAAATGATAGCTGTTCCAAGTCCGCCTAATACTCTTGGAAGTTCTTCGCTGTTTGCGTACACACGAAGACCTGGTTTAGAGATTCTCTTAAGACCTGAAAGAACTTTTTCATTCTTGTCTGCACCGTACTTTAATGTGATGCGGATTGTTTTAAAGTTTCCATCTTCTACGATGTCATATTTTGTGATGTAACCTTCGTTCAAAAGAATGTCTGCGATAGCAATCTTCATCTTTGACGCCGGAACATCAACTGTATCATGTTTAGCAGTGTTTGCATTACGAATTCTTGTAAGCATATCTGCGATTGGATCTGACATTGTCATCTGTTTTTCCTCCTTACCAGCTTGCTTTCTTCACACCCGGGATTTGACCCTTGTATGCTAACTCACGGAAACATACTCTACAGATTCCGTATTTTCTTAAATATGCATGTGGACGACCACAAATTCTACAACGATTATACTCTCTAGTAGAGAATTTTTGTTTACGTTGTTGTTTGATTTTCATAGATGTTTTTGCCATGAAATA
>JAXJPN010000103.1:0-38475 GCA_036311625.1 Faecalimonas sp. | reverse complement strand
GTAATAATCATACTCTGTTCACTCCTTTGTTCCGCTTCTTATATATATTTATTATACATCAAAATCCAGCTAAGAGCTAATATTTTTTAGTTTATTTAGCAATGTTGTAAAATACTCGGGAAGCGGTGCTTCTACTTCTAAATATCGCCCACTTGTTGGATGTGTAATGCCTATCGTCTTTGCGTGTAATGTCTGCCCCTGCAAAGTAAATGGACAATGCTTCGGTCCATAAATGGTATCTCCCAGTAATGGATGGCCAATGCTTGCCATATGCACACGAATCTGATGCGTGCGCCCCGTCTCAAGCTGACACTCGATATAAGTATAATTTCGAAATCGTTCCAACACACGATAATGCGTGACTGCTTCTTTGCCATTCTTCTGATTGATACTCATCTTCTTGCGCTCAATTGGGTGTCTCCCGATAGGGGCATTGACTGTTCCGGCATCATCTTTCAGGACACCGTGTACAATTGCATAATATATACGTTTGATAGAATGCTCTTTTAATTGTTCGGCAATCATCTGGTGTGCCGTGTCGTTCTTACAGACAACGAGAGAACCTGTCGTATCCATATCAATGCGATGCACAATACCCGGTCGCAGCACCCCATTGATTCCCGATAAATCCTCTTTGCAATGGTACATCAATGCATTTACCAAAGTGCCACTGTAATGTCCTGCCGATGGATGAACAACCATACCTTTGGGCTTATTTACAATCAGCAAATCTGCATCTTCATATAGTATATCGAGCGGAAGGTCTTCCGCAAGAATATCCGGCTCCTTCAAATCTGGTTCCATAAGGACAACCTTGTCCGCTGCATGGAGCTTGTAATTCGCTTTTACCGGCACATCATTTACCGTCACAAAATCTTCTTTTATTAGCTTCTGAAGATAAGAACGGGAAAGCGTCGAAAACTCCTCAGAAAGGAACTTGTCAATGCGAAGTCCTTCCTGTCCGTCCAATACCTCAATCTCATGCCTCATCTGTCCGCTCCTGCTCTTTCTTCTTTTTGCGCAAGCAATTTTTAAAAATTGCATCCAATTCATCATCCTTATAATAAAACAGAATTAAGAAAGCAAGAGCAAATGTCGCAACGCTCACATAAATATCTGCCACATTAAAAATCGGAAAATCAATCAATTCAAAATATAAAAAGTCAATCACATAATCCAATCTCACTCGGTCAATCATATTTCCAATTGCACCCGCAGTCACTGCAATCAAACAAATATGCAAAGGTATCATACGTCTTGAAAATGGAAGCTGTCTGTAAATGAGTGCAATGAAAACCAGCAATATACAGCTAATCACCAAGAAAAACCATTGTTGATTTTGCAAAATTCCAAAGGCTGCACCACGATTCTCCAAATAATGCAATTCAAAAACCCCATCAATTAAAGAAATCGGGGCATCCTTCAGATATTTGACTGCTAAGAACTTTGTAAATTGATCCAAAGCAATGGCGAATAGTACGCACAGTAAGCTTATAAGCTGCAATTTTCTCTTCATCAACTTATCTCCTATATATATTTCTCTAATCGAACAAGATAACGACCCTTTTTGGTCTCTGACAACATCTCAACATATCGAAAACGCCCGAATCCACGTACAGACACAATATCCTGTTCCTTTATCTGGTATCCGTTTGAAGTAATCATCTTTCCATTGACAAAAACCTTACCACCTTCAATATAGGGCACAATCTTGCTTCTTGACGGAGAAAAAGCAAGTGCCAACAGACTGTCCAGCCGCAAGGAAGCCACCGTCCCTTTGATGCATTCCGTCTTTGGTTTGTAGGAAAGCGCATCCACCGCAATACATTCAATCTGTACAGAAGTATGTCGTATACGTGTGAGCTCCTCTTTTAAAAATGTCTCCAGTGAACTGTGCACGAACACAAGCGCTTCATTCTCCATAACCAGTATGTCGCCAATCTTACAACGTTCTATCCCTAAATTCAAAATTGCGCCCAAATAGTCTCTATGCGAGAGCTCTTCTGCAAATTTCTTTTGTAGGGGTCTGATTTTCAAAACAGAAATGGGATACTCGTACTGATAACAAAGAGCATCGGATAGAAATGCAACCATCTGACGCTCTGCGTAATCATAGCCACCAAAAGTACAGTACGGTGTATATAGCTCCGCTTTTGGTATCGTATGTAAGATATGTAATTCATTCAAGTTTAAAAAATCAGAAAAACTTACAATCCCGCGCTGATCTGCAGTTCTAGAAAGTTCAATCAAACGCTTTTGTAACATAAATTCTTCTTTCTGCATACTCTTCTTCCTAATATCTTGTCTTGATAGACGGCACATCAAACGAAGAATTCAACAAATCCTGTAAATCTCCTGAAATGTCCACGTTCGTCGGTGTCACTAAGAAGATATAATTTGAAATTTTCTGCAAATTACCGCTGATTGCAAAAGTCGCCCCCGAAGTAAAATCGATGATTCGCTGTGCAATCTCCAAATCCATACCCTCCAGATTCAAAATCACAGTGCTTCCACTGAGTAAGGTCTCTGTAACTTCTCTTGCATCATCCACATTCGTCGGCTTAATCACGCAAACCTCCATCGTAGCTTTGCGAGCCGGCTGACGCATAGGTGTCACTTTCCCACCAACGGAAGAACGTGAAGTTCTCTTCTCTATGTACTCTTCGTCATCTTCGTCTTCATCATACTTCCGGCTTGATTTGAAAAAGCTCTTGCGCGGCTTCTCTTCTTCATACTCATCATCATCGAAGAAATCGTCCTCGTACTCGTCATCATCGTTCAATTTCATAATGTCTAAAAACTTGTCCAAAACTCCCATTATTTACACTCCTATCTTTGATATGTTAGATTCCATAGTTCCTCTCCCCAAATATGCCGGTACCGACACGGACTATGGTTGCCCCTTCTTCTATCGCAACTTCGTAATCATTCGTCATTCCCATAGAAAGAATTTCGACACTAACATTATCAATGTTTTTTTGCTTAATGTCAACAGATAATTGATATAAACTCCGAAAAACATCTCTATTTTTTTCTGAATCTTCGACATAAGGTGCAATTGTCATCAGCCCTTTGATGCGAATGTGTGGGAATTTTGCGATTTTCTCTACCATTGCAATGACTTCTCCGGTCTTCAGTCCAAACTTGCTCTCCTCTTCTGCAACATTCACTTCAATTAGTACATTCGCAAGTACATTCTTTTTCGCCGCTTCTTGTTCGATTGTCTCCGCCAAACGAATGGAATCGACAGAATGAATCAAAGAAACCTTATCAACAATATACTTCACTTTGTTCCGCTGTAAATGGCCAATCATATGCCACTCCATATCTTTTGGAAGCTGCTCGTATTTATCGATCAATTCCTGCACCTTATTCTCGCCAAAATTACGGATATTCTGTTCGTACGCTTCCATAAGCATAGAAATCGGCTTGGTCTTGCTTACCGCAATCAGTGTAACTTCTTCGCGGCTTCGACCTGCGCGCAAACAAGCTGCCTGAATACGGGCTTCTACATCTGCTAAATTCTCTTTAATCATTGTAAATACTCCTTTTAGAACACGACATCGCCCTCATTTATATTTGTGCTGTCCAAAGCAATATGGTCATAATTTGACAAACCATAACTATTGCCTTCCTCCACAATGTAATACGCATCACTCTCGCACAATATGCGTATCTGACGAAAAGCCGCATAACCTTTATTGATGCAATATACCCCGTCTAAAGAACGTTTTTCAGACAATGGAAAGGTATCATTCGAATCCTGTAAAATTAAAATATCATTTTTCCCAAACTGGTTGGGATCTAAATAAACAAGTTCTTCGTCTTCATAATAGATATCAACAGCCGTAAATTCTACAATCGTATCGCCGTTCTCATTCTTTCCCTGCTTTAGCACGCCAGACGTACTGCTATTACCGCCTTGCGTAATGTAAGTTTTGGGAACAACATAGAATTCTTTTTCGGTCTTTGCAGTCTTTGGAATCTTCAAACCGGTCTCATCCTCCAAAATCAGTTCAACATCCAAATATCTTTCCGATGCATAACGCACCATAGCGCTCTGAAATTGCAGATATGCAAGCGTATGTCCATCCACTTCCTGCATCGTAAGCGCTGCCCACATCTGCTGGTCATCTTTTTTGAAATTCACCTTTACTTCTGTCTTATCAGCAAGGGCAGCGGCTGTCTCTTCTGTTAGATTTACAACCAGAGTCCAGTTATCACTCGTCACTAATTTGTAAACCGCATCGCCCGTCTTTACTTTTTCGTTATTGGATAAGACCTTCTTTTTATAAGAACGCTTATTTAGATTGTCTATCGTCACCGTCTCAGCAGTGAGTTGCTCCATCCCATCCATTGTATACACAAGCAATCCGTCATCCGCCGCATATTGTAGATTGATGTCTTCGCCGTCTCCCTCCGCCAACTGCAAATGCAATTGTTCCAATCTGTTTTGATTGTCAGACGTGCCCAGTTCGCTTTTTAATTCTTCACTTAGATTATAGGTATCAGCATAGGCAGTAGGCTTGTAATCGTGCTGAAAACCTTGTAGCGCCAATAGCATCGCACGCTCTTCTTCTGCACGCAATACATCCTCTACCGCTTCAGCCTTATCGGCAAACTGCAACTTTTCTGCCGAAAGCGTATACACCTCAGTACCCACCTTCGCCTTGCTGCAATCCTTTGCATAATAATTGATATAACCATCCGCAGGCGCTTGGACGACAAGCTCTTTGCGCAGAGCCAATCCGACATATGCGGTATCCTTCAATATAGAACCTTGACGCACTTCATACACGGTAATATGCGGTGCTGTGAGGTACATCACAATGGTTGCAATCAAATAGACAAAAATAATACCGAATATAATGATGCCAATATTTAATTGTTTCGGTTTTTGAAACTTCACAATATTTGTATCTTCCAAAATATATACCTCTCGTTCAAAAAATTTGTATCTGGTGTATATTTCCTAACTGCCTGTAAATACTAGGAATAGAAATTTTCATCAAGGAGGAAACATACATGAAATGGTTTGACAATATTGCATTAACACTCGTCATTATAGGCGCAATCAACTGGCTTTTAGTCGGTGTGTTTAGCTTTGATTTAGTTGCATTTCTATTTGGAAACCTGAGCTGGATTTCCAGAATCGTGTATACACTTGTGGGACTTTGTGGTCTGTATCTCATCAGTTTATACGGACGTATCGGCAGCATGGGAAACGACTAAAAATGCGACAAGAGGGTTCTTTGATAAGAACCCTCTCTTTTATTTTGCGATTGTCGAGAGCAAGTCTGTCATATTCTGATATAGCTTTGGTCGATTGTCTGCTCCCATAATGATGGAAATATACGGACTTCCTTCGTTAGAAATCTCATATAGCACGAGGCAGGCGCCCGCCTGGTCTGTCGTGCCGGTCTTTCCGCCTATAACAGTCACACCCTGTGGCGCTGCTTTCCCACCATTCACATACTGATTCGATTGCTTCCAGGTAACTGTTCGATATGTTCCGTTCTTCTGTGTTATATTTGTCGTATATTCAGCAGTAGAAACAAGCTTCAAAAAGGTCTCGTTCTGTATACAAGCATTCATAATCAAATACAAATCATAAGCACAAGTATAGTGATTCTCATCATGGTAACCATGCGGATTGATAAAGTGTGTATTCGTGGCACCAAGCTGTGCAGCTTCTTGATTCATCAGCTTTGTAAACTCTTCTACACTTCCAGAAATATGCTCTGCAATTGCGACCGCACTGTCATTTCCCGAAGGTAGCATCAAGCCATACAGCAAGGTCTCCAGACTGAGCTGGTCACCTGTACAGAGTCCGGCTCTAGACGAATCCAATGGCACACCAACAGCTGTACTGCTTACGGTAACCATATCCTCCAAATTGCCATATTTTAAGGCAAGATAAGCCGTAAGAAGCTTTGTAGTGCTGGCCGGATATAAACGCTCATGGATGCGAAACGCATAATCCACTTCGCGTTCTTCTATCTCAAAAAGTGCTGCCGCGTGTACTTCGCCTTTCGGTTCAAATGCAACATTCGAAACATCTTTTGCTGCCACGCACAATGCATCAATCGGCAAATCTGCCAGCAAAACATGTTGTTGATATGCTGAATCCTCATATTCACTTACCGGCTTCTTCATATTTGCAAAAATGAAAACGGCTGCTATCGCAATACAAGCAAGCACACTCACCAGTAGAATCACACAAAATGCTTTTGCAATTCGCTTCTTTCGTCTTCTGGCGAAGACTCGTCTCTGTCTATTTGTAGATTTCACGCCAATCCAAATCTCCTCTGTCAATCGAAAGCACAAGCAACTCCGCTGTGGCAAGATTCGTAGCCATCGGAATGTTATGCATATCACAAAGCTGTACGACGTCATTCACATTCGGTTCGTGCGGCTTTGGTGCCATCGGGTCACGCAAAAAGATAAGCGCATCAATTCCATTCTGCGAAATCTGGCTTCCTAACTGCTGCGTGCCTCCTAAATGTCCTGCTAAAAACTTATTCACGGAAAGATTTGTCACTTCTTCAACCAATCTACCTGTGGTCTCTGTGGCAAATAACTTGTGTTTGCATAAAATACCGCTGTATGCAATACAAAAATTCTGCATCAATGCTTTCTTTGAGTCGTGTGCTATTAATCCTATGTTCATCGGAACCTCTCCTTTAATATTTCTTTGGCTGTAAGCCAACATTTAGTACAAAACCTATACTGATATAAAAACATACAATTGAAGTCATACCAGCACTTACAAATGGTAAGGACAAACCGGTATTCGGCAGAACACCCGTTGCAACTCCCATATTGATAAAACTCTGTATTGCTATCATCGCTGCAACCCCTCCGCAGAGTATCTTCCCAGCTGCATTCTGGGCTCGCATTGCAATGCGAATACATTGTATGATTATTAATAATATCAAAAAAATCACGATACAACAACCTATAAATCCCATTTCTTCGCCAATAATTGCAAAAATAAAGTCTGTCTCTGACTCAATCAGGAAGTTTCCGTTCTTAACAGACGTAAAAGAATTGTTGTTAAGGCCTTTTCCGCTAAACTGTCCGGAGCCGATTGCCATAATCGAATTCTGTTGCTGCAAACCGGTGCTGGTGGCGTATTCATCAGGATATCGCCATGCCAGAATACGATCCATCTGATAACCGCGCAGGAATGGAAGGTCTGCCGACTCTGCATAGGATATCACCATCAGAAAGACAACAATCCCCACGATTGCGGTTGCGACAACTGTTCCGACAACTTTGTAATTCAATCCGCCAAGAAACAGCAATACAAAGAAAATCATTGCAATGCAAATCGTGTTGGACAAATTCGGCTGCGTCACAATTAAATATAGGGACGGTACTATCAAGAGAATACATTGAAACACCGTCTTAGGCTCTTTCATATCGTGCTCGTGTTCCATTAGAAACCTTGCAAAAAAGAGAACCATAAAAATCTTTGTAAAATCTGAGGGCTGCAAGGTTGTAAACTTCAAGTCAATCCAACGTTTTGCACCATTGTAATCTGCGCCAAAAAACTTTACCCACAGCAACAGTATCAGATTGACTGCATAAATTACCCAGTAGAAATTTAATACCCAGTTAAAATCGATCAAGGACACAATCAACAAAAGCAAAAAACCAAGACCGATTCCGATGATCTGCTTTGTCTGTGCGGAAGGAAGCGCACTGCCCACCGCAAAGATACCAATCCCGGAAAGCAACAACACGGCTGCCAGCAATGTGAAATTGTAATCTTTTAAGTGATATTTCTTTATGACATTTTGTAAAATCTTCACACGTCTTCTCCTGTTAATCGAATATGTATCTCCGAGTGGTCTAACTCCACTTCAAACTGTTCCTTTGTAACACTTAGATATTTCGATACCGTATGGTATAGCTCTAATTTCAACTTTTCTAATGCATCGGGTGTGCAGTTGATGCGGTCTGAAACAAGTAGTACCTTTAATCTGTCCTTTGCAACAAGAACGGATGCCATCTTTTGTTTTGTTTCAAATACGCTCATCCCCGCACCTCCTACTTTCCTTTGTGCTTGCGGGAGAACTTGCGGAAAATCCCTCTTGCGCTGTTCAAATTAGCAAATGTAACTTCCTCGCCCATAATTCTGCGACAGATGTTCTGATAGCAGGTGCCTGCCATAGAATCCAATTCAATTACAGGCTCCCCTTGATTCGTTCCAATCACGACTTTCTCGTCATCCGGTATAACGCCTAACAAATTGACACCTAAAATCTCTGTGACATCTTCGACGGACATCATATCGCCGCGCTTCACCATATCCATACGGATACGATTGATCACAAGCTCTACTTTTGGAATCTTGTGCTTCTCCAGCAATCCGATAATGCGATCTGCATCGCGAATCGCCGACACCTCCGGTGTTGTCACGACAATTGCTCTGCCGGCTCCGGCAATTGCATTTTGAAAACCTTGTTCAATTCCTGCCGGACAATCCAGCAGAATGTAATCATACTCCTCAGCCAGCTCCTGTGTCAACTTTTTCATCTGTTCAGGCGAGACGGCGGTCTTATCCTTTGTCTGTGCTGACGGCAGCAAATATAAATTCTCATAGCGCTTATCTTTTATCAGCGCCTGCTTCATCCTACAATTTCCTTCGATGACATCCACCAGATTATAGACAATCCGATTCTCGAGTCCCATAACGACATCCAGATTTCGAAGCCCCAAATCCGTATCAATGACAACCACCTTTTTGTTCTGTCTTGCAAGACCTGCACCAATATTTGCTGTGGTTGTCGTCTTGCCCACACCACCTTTTCCTGATGTGATTACAATTACTTCTCCCATTATGAAGTCCTCCTATCCATTTTATATTTGTCTCTTTTCTTTCTCTTTGGTAGGAAGTTATCTCATCATTAGTCACCATGTGTCTCTGTGCCAAGCGAAGCCGCACTTCCGGTAACCAATTGTGAATCTTCTGCTAAACCATAATATTTCAGAACCATATCTCGTCCGATTTCAGCCGGATATCCTGAGCTGTAACCATTCGCAATACGACAACTCATTGCAATCTCAGGAGTGTTGCTCGGCGCAAATCCGACAAACAACACGTGGTCTGCATGTGTCTCACTTTGCTGTGCAGTTCCGGTCTTTCCTGCCATCTGCACACCACCACTGCGCACACTGTTAAAACGTGCATCGCGCTCCACCATGAAATTCATTCCTTGATGCAGCAGATTGAAGGTGCTCTGTCCAATCTCCTCTTCTGAAATCTGCTTGTACACCTTCGGTTCATATTCCTTAATGACTTTCCCTTCAATGTCTACAACCTTATACAGCAAACTCAAATCATAAACCGTACCCTTATTGGCAACGCCCGTTACATATTTTGCAAGCTGACTCACAGAATAAATGTGAGAGCCTTGTCCAATTGCAGAACGTACGGCATCTTCATCACTAATCTGCGGCTCGCGTTCGGGAATCTCAAGTCCTGAGGTCTCCCCCAAGCCAAACATCTTGGCATATTTTGCGATACGGTCTGTTCCCAATACAGAAGAATATTTCCCGTCAGGGAGAAGTCCCAGCCGAAAACCGACATCATAATAAAAACTATTGCAAGAGTGGCCAATTGCCTGTACCACATTCAAACCACCATGTGCTCCCGGAAAAATCCAACATTTGGGACTTGGGGTCACATTGGTATACGGCCCACTACAACGAATCACGGTACCACTGGAAATGACATTCTCTTCAATGCCTGCCGCTGAGGATACCATCTTGAAGGTAGAACCCGGTGCGGTCAATTCCTGTGTAGCCTTGTTGTAGAGTGGTTTTGCACTACTTGCATACAAATGACTGTAATAGCTTGTATCCATCGTATTAGCCAAGCGATTGTTATCATAGCCCGGATAGGAAGCGCATACCAGCGTTCTTCCGGTACCAGTCTCCGTCATCACAAAAGAGCCGGTAGAAGGTTCTACGCCAAGCTGTCCGGGTGTAATCTCAAGCGTCTGTATTTTGTTTCGGATAAACTCATATGGACTATAACCGGACAACAAACGATTGTACCAGTTTGTATCCTGTGCCAGTATCTCTTGGTCATATAGCAAGATGCAAATCTGAGTGCCGGAAATACTTCCATCCTTAATCATATAACGATAGACCAGCTTTTCAAAATCGGCGTCTGTCTTCAAATAATCTTCAATATATGCTAAGATTCCATTATAAATTTCGCTAGAATCGGAATATTTGTCCTCGCCCTTTACATATGCTTGTATCGCAGACGTGTCCACCCAGTTCTGTGATATGGCGTGATTCAGATATTCATAAAGAGGAATGGTCTCATCTTGCCACGCCTGATATACAGGGTCTTCCACATCTATTTTTTCGGAAATCAAAATGTGAGTCTTGCTCGTCAATAACTGTGAGGAAATGTAGTACATATAAGCCTGCATCTCTTTGGACAGCTTCTTGTAAGCCGGTGCAGACGGATTCCTTAAATCTGCAAGTATGCGATTGATTGCAGTCTCCTGTCTTGCACTGTACGCACTATAAACTGCCCGCTCTGTATTGCTTGCATCCTCCTTTGCAAACTGCTCTGTATCTAAGATTTCATTCCCGATAAAGGCATAATAGATGTCACCGATTGGAATGATGATATCCTTTGCGTTCGGATCCCTCGTATAATCGAGAACAGGATTCATCTTGCGCAAAATGATACCTGCAAGCTTTTCTTCAATCAGCTTGTATGCGGTAATCTGTAAATCCTTATCAATTGTCAAATACACATCGTTGCCGGCCTTTGATTCCTTGATAACCTTGCTTTCTATTACTTTGCCAACGTTATTCACGTAGACAATCTCCTCGCCTTTTTCGCCCTGTAGATACGTGTCCATCAACTGCTCAATGCCGGCTTTTCCAACGATATCTGTAATGGCGTAGCGCTCCCTGTCCTCATCGCTAAGATCATCATACTCTTCCTGTGATATTTTCCCTGTGTAGCCTAAAATCGAGGCGAAATATTTGCTGTCAGGATATTCGCGCAGGGACTCCTGTCCGATGCTGATTCCTTGCAAACTGTCCTGATTCTCCATAATCTCCGCAACGGTCTCATCTGAGACATCCGAGCTGATGGTAGTCGGTATATATTGCTTATAACTGTTCAAATGCATACCGTAACGCACGCTGACCAGCTTTAAAACCTGCTCTTTCGTGTAATCCTCCTGCTTGATGCCAAAGCCGTTCGAGACACCCTCAGAGGTTCTTCTCTCATCGGCACACATAAAGTCCATCACATCGTCCGGTGTAGATGCAGCCTCTTTCTTGCTGAGCTTATCAATGGTTGTGTAACCATAAATATCAGCTAAAAAACGCTGTCTTCTTGTGCCTTCGGCATACAAGAAGCGATACTCTCCATTCTCCAGAACGATTCCAAAATCGGACAGAACGGCATCTCCGTGCGACTCGACAATCTCAATCACACGACAAATCGTCTCGTTGATTAAGCGGTTCTTCTGCTCGGTATCCTCGTAGGAACCGTTATCTTCTATCTGAACAGAATACGCCAATCGATTGGTTGCAAGCACCTCGCCGTCGCGGTCGTAAATGGTACCGCGTGTGCCCTGTTCCTCTATACTCTTTCTGATTTTTAAGGTGTAGTTCTCTTGGTAGTAAGCGCCATCCACAATTTGGAGAGTAAATAGTCTTTGTATAATGACAAAGAACAAAGCTCCAAAAACCAGAAGCAGCACAAGCAATCTGGACTTGAAAACTTCTCCAAGAGACTCTTTTATTCTATTAAACAAATCGACTTGCACTCCTTTTTTCTTCTGCTTCCAAACTTTGATTTATCTTCAAAATAATCTGATACAAAACCAGTGTTATCAATATGGTATAAATCAACTCCGGTATCATAATGTGACCAAGATAGTACCAATATTGAAATTTGCCACGCATCATAAACTGAAACACATACACGATATTTGCCAACAGAAAATCGCTGCTGGCAATTAGGATTAACGGAAGCTTAATGTCTTCCGGGTAAAAAATGCGCTTAAAAAAGCCATTCACATATCCCAGAAGCATATAGACCAAAGCATAAAATCCAAGTAAATCCCCAAAGAAGATATCGATTGATAGACCGGCGAAAAATCCAACCCACATACCTTCTTTTTTGCCGCGCATCACACCGAAGGCGGCTGTTACAACAATCAGCAAATTCGGGGACACAGATGCAAATGACAGACTCTGAAAAAGCGTACATTGCAATAAAAAGCATACAATCACAAGTAAAGCGGTAATGATTGGTCTTTTTAACTTTCGCATCGTATCTGCCTCCTTTCTGCCCTATCTTACTTCATTGTCGTAATGACCAACACCTCTTGCAGATGTTGGAAATCCGTTGCCGGTATCAACGTTCCAGAACGCGTCAGATTGTTCGCGTCCACTTGAATATCACTCACATAGCCAATCAAAATACCCGGCAAATACTTGCTGCTAATATGAGAGGTAACAATAGGCTCACCCACTTCAATGACCGACTCGTTGTTCGCAAGCTGCTCAAATCGAATCTTGCCATCCTGCATCAAAGTCAAGTCACCCGATACAATACACTTGTCTGAGCTTGCTAACATCAAGGCACTGACATTGCTGACATCGTCAATAATCGAGCGAACTCTCGCCCAATTCGGTCCTACCTCCGTGACAATGCCCACAAGGCCTTTCCCTGCCATCACATTCATGTCCACTGCGATGCCGTCTTTTTCACCTTTATCAATCACGAAGTTACTGAACCAGTTGCCGGTATCGCTCGCTGTCACACGCGCGCCGACTTTCTCATAATCCGCATATTTTTGATCCAGCTCATAAAGCTCGCGCAGTCTGTCCAGTTCAAACTTCTCTTGTTGCAGACGACTGTTGGCAATTGTCAACTCATCTACCTTTTCCTGCAATTCCTTATTCTTTGTTCGAAATTCATCTAAGGTCTCAAAATTCTGCGTCACGTCGTTCATCCAAATACCGATGGTGTTGATTCCTTTTTGCATTGGTACCACCGTATAATTGGCAAGAGCGCGAAGTGGGCCGCTGGCATGGTCTGTCAGTAGAGAAAGCCCCATCAAAATAATACAAAGAATTGCAAGTATTAAGAGCCAATATTTACTTGAAAATGTCGTCTGCTTGTTTTTCTTCATCTTATCTCATCCACCCATAGTTTTCATCTAACATTGAATATGCAAATTTTTTCAAATCCTTCATCTGAATAATCTTTTTCAAACCGTAAACCGTACGCATCTCCGGCTCTTCATCCACATGCACCTTCAGTCCGACCATTTCGGAAATATAAGCTGCAATACCATGTAAATTCGCAAGACCACCGGTTAAATAAATTCCTTCTTTTTGGATTGCCAGCAACACCTCCGGCGGTGTCCGCTCCAAGAGACTGCGAATTTCCATTGCGCAGGTCTTTAGCCCGCCTTCCATTGCACCGCGCACTAAATTTGCCGAAAGTTCTCGCTGCTCAGGAATGCCTGTCAACATATTTCTGCCGGAAACAACAAGTGGCGCGTCCATAACCTTATCAGCGATTCCATAAGTCTTTCTGAGAAGTTCAGCCGTCTGTCTGCCAATCAAAAATTCTTCATAGAATTTTGCATGATTGATGATGTTTCGATCAAGACTTGCCCCGCCAATCTTCAGAATACGGCTCAACACCATACCACCGGAAGCAAGTACTGAAATCTCGGTTGTCTCAGCACCCATATTCACAATAAAGATACCTTTTGCGCGCTGTACATGCAATCCCAAACCGATTGCATCTGCAATTCCACGCTCTACCACCCACGCCTCTCTTGCCTTTGCAGTGGAATGGATAACCAAATCATAAAATGCTTTTTTCTCGACTTCCGTAACATCTGTCGGAACAGAGATGACATAGCGTGCGCCACGAGCAAATTGTCGATTCTTTTTCAATAAATTCTCCAACAAATACTGCATGTCGTAAAATCTTGAAATCACACCTTCTTGCATCGGAAATACAACTTCAATATTCTCCGGTGCTTTTTCATACATATCGTAAGCGGCATCACCAACAGAAAACACCTCTTTGCGGTTCTTAATCGCAATGGTATTTTTCTCTTTCCAAACGGAGTTCAACTTTTTATCGTAAACCTTAATCTCATATGTTCCAAGATCCAGGCCATAAACATTCCCAAACATATAGAATCCTTTCAACTCAAATCAGCTTCTCTTCTGCAAGGCTGACATAACAATTATTTCCAATTATGATGTGGTCTAACAGCTCAATGCCGATAAGCTCTCCGGCTTCTTTGACCCTCTTTGTCAGCATAATATCATTCTGGCTTGGGGTTGGCACGCCGCTTGGGTGATTGTGAATGAGCACAATGGCAACCGCACCACGCTCCAAAGCCTCTATAAATAATTCTCTCGGCGTAATCAAGGACGCATTGACAGTCCCTTTTGAAATGTTCGATTCGCCGAGTAATTTTGCTTTCGTATTCAGCATCAAAAGCTTCATCTGTTCCTGCTTCTGATGACGCAATTCTTCCATGTAATATTCTGCTACTGCAGAAGGATCTCGAAATGTAAGACCCTCTTTTGCACTCGTCTTTGCCAGACGCTTTGCAAGCTCAGAAAGGCATAAGATTTGAATCGCCTTTACCTTTCCGATGCCTTTTATCCTTTCCAGCCTTTGTCTTGTAAGATGATGCACATTCAAAAGGCTTTCCTCTCCATTGGCAGTTTTTAAAAGATTGCGTGCAAGCTCCAGTGCGTTCATGCCTTTGGTTCCCGTCCGCATCAGAACCGCCAATAATTCTGCATCCGACAGGGCAGCGGCACCATAACAGCTACACTTTTCATATGGCCGCTCCGACTCTGTCATCTCTTTGATTTTACAATTTTCTTTCATCTAACTATGTAGACTTATTCGCACCTAAATAAAACGATATACCACTGCTGCTAGAATCAGACCGATAATACTTGCAACCGTAATCTTAATGCTCAGGCCAAAGGTAACGACCAGAATCCCCAGATTTAAAACAAGTGGGCTGTCTAATCCGAAGGACTGTCCGTAGCTTAGCCAGCTAAATCCAGAAACGTCCTTTGTGAGCGTCGCCACAAGACCGCCAAGCACAATGCCTGCAAGCATCAAAAGCAACAGTACCCATCCGTTCTTTGTCCCCATTTTCTTCATATGTACTCCTCCTGTATCTATTCCACCAAACTGCTCTTATTCTATCACAAATCAAAAAATGTGTACAGACTTCGTATTCATTTTTTTGAACGAGCTGATTCGCCATATTTGTCGAAAGATGCAAATCTTCTTCCAATCTCTTCTGCTACTTTTATACCATCCATAGCAGCAGACATAATGCCGCCTGCATAGCCTGCTCCTTCGCCACAGGGGTAAATCCCCGTGTTTTCTATTTGTAAGGTTTCACCGCGCAAAATGCGAACCGGTGATGACGTGCGGCTTTCAATACCTGACACAACTGCATCTGGATTTGCAAAACCTTGTATTTGTGTGTCGAACGATTCTATGCCGCATATAAGCGACTTGGCAAGCTCTTCCGGGAATATTTCACGGACATTTGCCAATGTGTAGGCACCTTTTATCTGTGGTATAATCATGCCAAGTTTTTCCGATATCCGATTCTCGCAGAAATCTTCAAAACGCTGTACCGGAACCTTGCCCTCACCAAGCAAATACGCTTTTTTCTCTAAGCCGCGTTGGAATTCTATACCTGCAAGCGGATGCTCCGAGCCAAAATCCTCCGGCGATACGGTCACAATGACAGCACTATTTGCATTCTTGCCATCTCTTGCATGATAACTCATACCATTCACTGCAAGCGCATTTTCTTCTGAGGATGCATTTACCACATAGCCTCCCGGACACATACAGAACGAATACACCCCACGTCCATTTTCCAGATTTGCCGTCACCTTGTAAGAGGCGCTTGGAAGTGTATACGGACAATCCACTCCGTATTGTGCATCATTTATGAGCTGTTGCAGGTGCTCAATACGCACACCCACAGCAAATGGCTTTGCACGCATCTCAATCTGTTTCTGATAAAGCATCTCAAACGTATCTCTTGCACTATGTCCGATAGCAAGTACCAAAGTTTCAGCATCCCGGCAATGCACGACAGCCCCTTCCTGTATGCTAATCGTCTGTAAGCTTCCATCTTTTAGCGAAAAATCTATAAATTTACTGTTAAAGTAAAACTCTCCGCCATTTGCGCAGATTCGCTCTCGCATATTTTTTACAACTTGCAGCAGAATATCCGTCCCAATATGTGGTTTGCTTTGGTAGAGAATCTCCTTCGGTGCACCGTTCTCCACAAAGATTTCCAAGACCTTGCGGTTACGGCCAAACGCATCTTTCACAAGGGTGTTGAGCTTTCCGTCAGAAAACGTACCGGCGCCGCCTTCACCAAACTGCACATTGGACTCCGGGTTCAGCAATCCTGTCTCCCAAAACGTTTCAATATCCTTCGCGCGCTCTTCTACGCAGCTTCCGCGTTCATATACAATCGGACGATAACCGTATTCGGACAAAAGATAGGCACAAAACAAACCTGCCGGCCCGCTGCCGATAATCACCGGACGATGCTTCAGCTTTTTCTCGCCGCCTTGTGGAAATTGATACAGCTTATCCTTTACCTCCGTCCAGACCTTGCCCTTGTCCTTCTTTGACAAGCTTGCCTCATTTGCCACCTGTACGTCAAGGGTGTAAACCATTTGCAAAAGTGGCTTTTTTCTGGCGTCCAACGACTGCTTGCGAATATCTATTTGTAAAATCTCATACTCTGTGAGATGTAAGAGCTTGGCAACTTTTTGCTTTAACTCCAACTCACTGTGATTCGGCTTTAGTTTGACTTGTCCGATACGAATCATAGCTTTATCCTTTCGCTGCGTTTTTTCCTGCAAGATAACCACTTGCCCATGCCCAATGCAAATTGTAGCCGCCACAAATGCCATCAATATCTAAAAGCTCGCCCGTCAGATACAAGTTCTTTGCATAAACAGACTCCATTGTCTGTGGGTTCACTTCGCTTGTTCGCACACCACCGGCGCAAATCTGTGCCTGCTCAAACGAATTTGTCCCCATAACCTCTACTGAAAAATGCCGGCACAATTCACATAATGTTTTTACTTCTTTTTCTTGTAAGGTATTTGCCTGCTTTGTCGGTGAAATACCTGCTTGCTTCAAAAGTACAGCAAGTACCTTCTTATGGAACATTCCAAGCAAGAAATCCTCTGCACTGCGTTCTCCTAAACTCTCCATTCGTTGCTTTATATAGCGCAAAAGTGCTTCTTCTGACATCGTTGGCAAAAAGTTTATCTCTGCCCGCACTGCTTTTTTCTCATACAGTGCTTTGGATGCATAACGACTTACTTGGAAAACCGGAATCCCGGAAATCCCGTAGTCTGTCAGTTGTAATTCTCCGGTATCTTCTGCACAAAGATGTCCATCCACATATAAGCGAACACTTGCATTTGTGCGCACACCGGCAAGCGATTTAAAAAACTGTCCCTTGCACTTCAATTGTACGAGTGCCGGTACCACAGGGGAAAGGGTATGTCCGAAAGCCTTTGCCAATGCATAGCCGCTTCCATCCGAACCCAAGATAGGTGCCGCTTTCCCACCGGTTGCAAGAATGACAGCATCCCCGCTAAAAGCTTCATTTTGCGTCTTCACAAGGAACCCATTCTTTTGCGGAATCACTTCTGTAACCTTTGTCTCGCAAATGCTATGCACATGAAGCCTTGCAAGCTCCAGCCGAAGCGCGTCCAAGATGGTAGAGGCTTGGTCTGAGATTGGATAGAGATAGCCATTTCTACTCTTAGAAAGCACGCCGAGACCGGCAAAAAAATCTACAGCATCTTTCGTGCCAAATTCTGCAAGCACAGCAGAAACCAGCTCCGTATTCTCACCACGAAAATGCGCGCTTTGCATATCTTCATTTGTGAAATTGCATCTTCCGTTCCCGGTCGAGAGAATCTTCTTGCCGACGCGGTCTCTCTGCTCTAAAAGTGTAACCTCTGCCCCTTCTCTTGCCGCAGAAATTGCCGCCATCAGACCGGAAGCACCGCCACCGACCACAATCACCTTTCTTACTTTCATAGTTTTACAATTCCTTTTCGCACTAACTGCTCCAATGAGCGTAGAATTCCAAATTTTGCATGCTCCCAAGTGAGTCCGCCTTGAAAATATACTGCATATGGTTCGCGCAGAGGCCCGTCTGCACTCAATTCAATGGACGAGCCCTGTACAAACGCCCCCGCTGCCATAATGACATCACTGTCATATCCCGGCATCGGTGCGGGTACCGGCGCAACATAGCTGTCCACCGGAGCAGCAGCTTGAATTCCCTCACAGAAGGCAATCAAAGCCTCCGCAGAGCCAAGACTGACTGCCTGTATGATATCGTGTCGGCTTTCAACTGCATTCGGTACACAGGCAAAACCGAGCTTTTCATAAATATTTGCCGCAAAAACAGCTCCTTTTAGAGCTCCTTTTACAACAGTCGGTGCAAGAAAGAAACCTTGAAAGAAGGACTGCATCACACCGAGCGATGCACCGACTTCTTTTCCAAGTCCCGGTGAGGTCAAACGATACGCACAATTCTCAATACAAGTTTGTGTTCCGGCAATATAGCCGCCAATCGGCGCAAGCCCGCCACCCGGATTCTTAATCAGTGAGCCGACAATCATATCTGCCCCCACATCACTTGGCTCAATTGTCTCTACAAACTCACCGTAGCAATTGTCTACCATACAAATGATATCCGGCTTGATGTCTTTTACAAACGCAATCAAATCTCCGATCTGCTTTACCGAAAAACTCGGTCTTGTCTGATAGCCTTTTGAACGCTGTATGGTTACAAGCTTCGTCTTTTCTGTGATTGCCTTGCGTATATTTTCATAATCAAAGCTTCCGTCCTCTAACAAATCCACCTGCCGATAAGTAATGCCATACTCTGCAAGTGAACCGTTGGACGCTCGAATTCCGATAACTTCCTCTAAGGTGTCATAAGGTTTCCCGACAGGAGAAAGAAGTTCATCTCCCGGTCTTAAATTTGCAGCCAAAGCTAACGCCAATGCATGAGTTCCACAAGTAATCTGCGGACGTACCAGCGCCGCTTCTGTGTGAAAGGTGCGGGCGTAGACTTCCTCTAAGGTATCACGTCCCAAATCGTTGTAGCCATAACCACTTGCATAGTGAAAGCAAGATGTATCCACCCTGCTCTCCTGCATTGCGCGAACCACTTTTAACTGGTTATATTCTGCCACGCGTTCTATCTCGGCAAAACGCGCAGCAAGACTCTGCTCAATTTCTTGTCCAAAACGGTATACTTCTTCTGAAATTCCCGCTTCTTTGTACATCTGTTTCATCTCTAACATCGTATGCTTGTCCTTTCTCGTATCTGTTCTAACATCACATTTAAAATCTGTGCCTCATCGTAATCAAAGGCAGCTTTGTCAATCCAACACACCTCTCGTTCACGCCGAAACCAAGTGAGTTGTCGCTTTGCAAAATGACGTGTATCTCTCTTTAAAATCGCGACAGCTTCTTCTAGACTGTAGTTGCCATCCAGATAATCTAAAATCTCTTTATATCCAAGCCCCTGCATCGATACCATATCTTTGGTAAGCCCACGTTCTTTCAAACGCTGTACCTCTTCTACAAGGCCCTCCTCCAGCATCGTATCAATTCGCCTGTCAATGCGTTCATAAAGTACATTTCGCACATCATCCAGTACAAAATAGCAAAAATCGTATGGCGATTTCTTTGCACGTTCTTGCTCATTATGGGCGGAAATCGCCTGTCCGGTCTGCTTGAAAAACTCCAATGCACGAATCACGCGTTTGACATTATTTGCGTGAATCGCATCTGCTGATGCAGGATCGACCTTACGCAGCATTTGATGTAAGCAGTCTGCGCCCTGCTCTCTTGCCAAGTTCTCTAACTCTGTGCGATAGCTTTGGTCTTCTTCATTCTCCGTGAAATCAATATCGTACAACACAGCCTGTATATAAAAGCCTGTACCGCCAACCAGAATGGGAATCTTGCCCTTTGCGTAAATCTCTTCCATCGCCGCCTTTGCCATCTGCTGAAAACGAACAACGTGAAACTCCTCCTCCGGCTCCAACACATCTACCAGATAATGTCGAATGCCTTGCATCTCCTCCGGGCGAATCTTTGCTGAGCCAATATCCATCCCTCGATACACCTGCATCGAATCCGCCGAGATAATCTCACCGTCAATCGCTTTTGCCAAATCGATGGATGCCTTCGTCTTTCCAACCGCTGTCGGGCCTGTCAGAACAATCAATGGTTTCTTCTCCATAACATCTCCTAAACAATACGTTTGAATTTCTTTTCTAATTCTCGCTTGCTCATCGCGATCATTGTCGGTCTTCCGTGCGGACATTGGTATGGATTCTCCAATGCAAGAAGCTCGCCAATCAAGACCTCCATCTCCGCGCGGGATAATCGTGCATTCCCCTTAACCGCAGCCTTACAAGACATAGATGCCACTTTTTCGGCAATCAAATTCGGGGCTGACACGCCGTGTATATCTGTACTTAGCTCATCTAGCATCTCCATCAACAGCTCCTGCTTTGCAATCGAAAACAAGTTGTCCGGGACTGCACGAACCGCATAAGAAGTATCTCCAAACGGCTCGATTTCAAAGCCAATTTTCGCAAATTCATCCATATAAGTCTGCAACATCTGCGCCTCCTGCATCGTCAGATTTAAGACAATCGGCGGACTTACATACTGCGAAGTAAACTCGCGCGTCTGCATACCTGCAAGTGTCTTTTCATACAGCACGCGCTCATGTGCCGCATGCTGGTCAATGATATAGAACTGTTCGTGGAACTCCACAAGCCAGTAAGTATCAAACAACTGACCAATGATTTTGTGTTCTGCAAGATGTTCCTTGCTCAAGAACTTTTCTTCAAATAAATTCAACTGTTCGCTGGCAGTCACAGCCGGTTTTTCTACTTGTGATTTTCCATAACTGACAGTCTCTCGGATGCGGTCTACCTGTACCTGCGGGCGATGAAGCTCGTGCGTATCCTTCACTTCCGCCTGCGATTGCTGCTTATGGTACGAAGCCACGCGCTCCTTCATCTTTGCCATAAAATAATCCAAGTTCTGCTCTTCTTTCCTTACTGGCGTTTGAGGCTGCGAACTTGCCTGCGGTACCTTGCGCTCTTCTGCCTTGAATTCCACCTGCGGAATCAATTCTTTTTCCTGAAATGCGGCGCGAATTGTCTCATAGACAAAGTCGTATACCTTTTGTTGGTTGCTAAAGCGCAGTTCCATCTTTGTCGGATGTACATTGACATCCACCGTCTGCCCATCCACTTCAAAATGCAAGACTGTGAACGGGTACTTGTGTTGCATCATACGGTCCTTGTACGCATCCTCAATTGCTTTTGCAATGGTGTTGCTCTTTACATAACGGCCATTGACAAAATAATTCTCATAGTTGCGATTCCCTCTCGAAATCATAGGTTTTCCGATAAAGCCGCTCACCTTAAGCCCCGCGCGTTCTGCCTGTACTTCTAACAGATTGGCCGCGATCTCTCTGCCAAAGATATTGTAAATTGCATCCTGCAAGCGTCCGTTGCCGGAAGTATGTAGCTTCGTCTGCCCGTTGTTGATGAACTCAAAAGAAACCTCCGGGTGGGAAAGCGCAAGACGCATCAACAATTCATGGATATGCCCGGCTTCTGTCATCGCCGTCTTTAAAAACTTGCGGCGTGCCGGCGTATTGTAAAACAGATTGCGAATTAAAAAGGTGGAACCATCTCTCGCGCCTGCATCTTCCAAGCCTTTTTCCATGCCGCCTTCGATGCGGTAGCGCACACCCAGAAGCGCATCCTTCTGCTTTGTCAAAAGCTCTACCTGAGAGACGGCTGCGATACTAGATAATGCCTCACCTCGAAATCCTAAAGTTGCAATGTGTGTCAAATCGTCCACCGAGCGAATCTTGCTCGTAGAATGGCGCAAGAATGCGAGCGGCACCTCATCCTTTGGAATGCCGCAGCCATTATCGGTAATACGAATAAAAGAAATACCACCGTCTTTAATCTCCACAGTCACTGCTGTAGCTTCCGCATCAATGGCATTTTCCACCATCTCTTTTACAATGGATGCAGGGCGTTCAATGACTTCACCTGCAGCAATTTTATCAATTGTAACTTGGTCTAATACTTGTATCTGACTCATAAGTCTCCTTTAAATTTACCATCTGTTTTTTAATTTGTTCTGCAACTGATATAAGGTATTCAGCGCATCCATCGGTGTCATATGCGCAAGGTCTAATACCTTTAATTCCTCCAACACATCATCGTCCTTTACTGTGTCAAACAAAGACATCTGTGCCAAATCCACCTCATCATATTTCTTTACCTTTTTTGTCGTATCTTGCGATTGTACAGAGATATCACGAATTCGCGTCGTAATATCAGCATCAATCAACTCTTCCACAATGTCCTTTGCACGCTGAATGACATTGTCCGGCACACCGGCAAGCTTTGCTACCTGAATACCATAACTCTTATCTGCGCCGCCTTTTACAATCTTTCGCAAGAATACAATGTCATCCCCCTGCTCCTTTACGGCGATGCAATAGTTATTCACACTGTCAAGCTTTCCTTCCAGCTCTGTCAGTTCGTGATAGTGTGTTGCAAACAAGGTCTTTGCACCAAGCAGCTTCTTGTTGCTGATATGTTCCACCACTGCCCAAGCAATGCTGAGTCCGTCAAAGGTGCTGGTTCCACGACCGATTTCATCGAGGATTAACAAGCTCTTACTGGTGGCGTTGCGCAGAATATTGGCAACCTCTGTCATCTCCACCATAAAGGTACTCTGCCCGGAAGCCAAATCATCCGATGCCCCCACACGTGTAAAGACGCGGTCACAGATACCGATGTTGGCACTGTCAGCCGGCACAAAGGAGCCTAATTGTGCCATCAACACAATCAAGGCTGTCTGTCGCATATAGGTGGATTTACCGGCCATATTCGGTCCGGTAATAATCGATACCCGGTTCTTTCTATCATCCAGGTAGGTGTCATTTGCAATGAACATCTCGTTTGGAATCATCTTTTCCACAACCGGATGACGTCCATTTTTGATATCAATCACGCCCTTTTCATTGATGTTTGGACGTACATAATTATTTCGTTCTGCGACATGAGCCAGAGCTGTGAACACATCAATCTGTGCAATCGCCTTTGCCGTCTTTTGAATGCGAACGACTTCTGCCGCAATGCGTTCACGCACCTCGCAGTACAGCTCATATTCTAAGGCATACAGCTTGTCCTCTGCACCCAGAATCATATCCTCTAATTCTTTTAGGCGTGGCGTAATATAGCGCTCTGCGTTTGCAAGCGTCTGCTTTCTGGTGTAGTAATCCGGCACCAAATCCTTGTAAGAATTCGTCACCTCCAGATAATAACCAAAAACTTTATTATATTTAATACGCAGATTCTTAATACCGGTCTTTTCCCGCTCTTCCTCCTCAACTTCTGCAAGCCAAGTCTTACCTTCAGTCTTGGCGTTGCGGAGGGTATCTACATCCGAATTGTAACCGATCTTGATAATACCGCCCTCCTTCATCGCAAGCGGCGGCTCATCCTCAATCGCCTGTTCAATCAAGGTACAAAGCTCCTCTAAAGGATCTAAGTCCGCATACAAAGCTTGCAGCAATGGTGCATTTAGCTCATGAAGCACATATTTGATGTGCGGGAGCATCTGCAAGGAGGACTTAAATGCAATCAAATCTCTTGGATTTGCAGATTGGTATGTAATACGGCTGATTAAGCGCTCCAAGTCATACACCGGTGTCAGATATTCTCGCAGTTCTTCGCGTGTAATGGTCTGATCCTTTAATTCAGCCACCGCATCGAGCCTTCGGATAATCTCTTCATACTCAATCAATGGCTGCTCCACAAAGCTTCGCAAGGTACGAGCGCCCATCGCAGTCTTGGTCTTATCTAACACCCACAAAAGCGAACCCTTCTTCTGCTTCTCCCGCAGGGTCTCACACAACTCCAGATTTCGGCGTGAAGAGCTGTCAAGCAGCATATATTTTCCGTTTGTATAACCCGTCAAGGCTGTCAAATGCGAAAGCGAAGTCTTCTGCGTCTCATAGAGATATTGCAGCAATGCACCTGCCGCAATGACACCACTTCCATATTCCGTCACGCCCAGTGTCTCGAGACTTGCCACTTGAAAATGTTCTTTCAAACATCGCTCGCAGGATGCATCATCAAAGTACCATGCATCCAACGCATACACACTGATTCCTAAACGTGTTCTAAAATCTTCTAAGTCCACACCGCTGACCATCATAGACTCGTTGCAGATGATTTCTGATGGTGCATACTTAGCAATCTCATCCAAAAGCTTGCGCTCACTGTCAAGCTCCGTTACAAAGTAATCTCCTGTCGTAACATCAGCAACCGACACTCCAAAGTGGTCACCAATGTACACAATGCTCATAATGTAGTTGTTCTTAGAGGCATCCAGTGACTGGGTATTCAGATTCGTTCCCGGTGTCACGATACGCACGACATCGCGCTTCACGATGCCCTTCGTCATTTTCGGGTCCTCTACCTGTTCACAGATAGCGACCTTATAGCCTTTTTGCACCAGTCGGTTCAAATAGCCTTCGACTGCGTGATACGGCACACCGCACATCGGTGCCCGCTCCTCTAATCCGCAGTTCTTTCCGGTCAAGGTGATTTCCAGTTCGCGGCTCGCTGTCAATGCGTCCTCAAAAAACATCTCATAAAAATCACCCAATCTATAAAATAAAATACAGTCCTGATATTGCTTCTTCATATCCAGATACTGTTGCATCATTGGTGTAAGTTCTGCCACGTCTATTCTCCTTATCTTTGTTCGCAATTATACAGAGTAAATTATAGAACAATTCACAGAAAATATCAAACCTTTTTCATACTTATAAGACATGAAAATGCGGTTTTTCTTCACGGAAAATCCAGTGCATCAAACTCCCACTCAAAAGGATGCCTAAGGCACACAAGCCTGAGAAAATGACAGCAAACGGAAGGCAGATTTGTCCAAACAAATGAAACGGCTGGTCACTGTAATCCCAGACCTCCCAGCGCAGCCATTTGTTCACAATCATACCGGTGAGAAACTCACAGGCAACCACAAATATGGTGCAGCGGAGAACCTGTAGCCACATCGCATCTTGCCAATGCCTACTGCTCCCCTGCAACCAAAAAAACAAAAAGCAGATACCTCCCAAAATAAACATACTCCAATGCGAAAAGCCACGAAAAATGAGCTCGAAGGTATAATACAAAGTCCCACCGAGTGTCCACAAAAACAAATACTCACTTAATTTCTTCATTTGCATAAAAAACGTCCTCCCTATGCATGCTACTACATAGTTTGGACGTTCTTTTTGAAAATTATAGATAAAATTTATACCATTTCTCCTAGATAATAGAATCCTTTACACTCTTTCAAATGTACAGAAACAATCTTTCCGACAAGATGGGCATCCCCTTTGAAATGTACCAAAATATTGTTGCTAAGACGTCCTGTCACAAGTGTGTCATCGTGCTCATTCACGGATTCGACCAATACCTCTTGCGTTGTGCCCTCGTGTACACGACAGACCTCCGCAGAGATACATTGTACCTCATGAAGCAGACGGTCAAAACGGTCTTTTACAACATCTTCTGGAATCTGATTCTCCATAACGGCGGCAGGTGTTCCCGTTCTTTTCGAATAAATGAAAGTAAAGGCACTGTCATAGCGCACCTTGCGCACCACATCCAGAGTCTCTAAGAAGTCTTCTTCTGTCTCTCCCGGAAAACCGACAATAATGTCCGTAGTCAACGAAATGTCCGGTATCGCAGTCTGAATCTTTTTAACCAACTCTAGGTACTGTTCTTTTGTATAGCGGCGGTTCATCTTTTGCAAGACAGCGGTGCTGCCTGATTGTACCGGCAAATGTAGATGCCTGCAAATTTTCTTTGAGTTTTTCATCACTTCAATCAACTCGTCCGACAAATCCTTCGGATGCGAAGTCATAAAACGAATGCGTTCTAAGCCTTCAATCTTTTCAATTTCCTGCAAAAGCTGTGCAAAGCTCATTGGCTCTTCTAAGGTCTTCCCGTAGGAATTCACATTCTGTCCCAGAAGCATCACTTCTACGACGCCATCTGCCACAAGCTTTTCAATCTCGCGTAGAATATCCTTTGGCTGACGGCTTCGCTCGCGGCCGCGCACATAGGGGACAATGCAATAACTACAGAAATTGTTACAGCCAAACATAATATTCACACCGGATTTAAAGGAGAATTTTCGCTCACTCGGCAAGTCTTCTACAATCTGATCCGTATCTTTCCAAATATCAATCACCATACGCTCCGACTCATAACGAGTCACTAAAAGCTCTGCAAATTTATAGATATTATGCGTACCAAAAATCAAATCCACATAGCGGTACTGCTTCTTAAGCTTCTCCACGACCTCAGGCTCCTGCATCATACAACCACAAAGTCCAATCATCATATAAGGATTTGACTTTTTATTCCGCTTGAGCTGACCCAGCCTGCCGTACACACGAAGATTTGCATTTTCACGCACTGTACAAGTGTTGAAAATTACAAAATCCGCCTTATCCTCTTCTGCCTCCTCGACATAGCCGATTTGCTCCAGAATTCCCACCAGCTTTTCAGAATCTCTGGCATTCATCTGACAGCCAAAGGTTGTCACACAAAAACTGAGCGGACGTCCGCGCTCTGCGGTAATCCGCTTCATATATTCTCTTGCTTTTTTTATAAAATAATATTGTCTTTCCGGCTCCTTCGTCGGTGCTTCCAACGACAAGTCCATCTCTTCTATGTACGCTGCAATTTCTCTCACGTTGTTACTCCTTCACTATATGAACTGATTTTGCTCTTTATCATATACATAATCAATTTCTGCCATCTTTTTCATTAACATATCCTGCTCAACGTCAAGTTCTGCGCAAAGCGTCTCCAGAGTCGGATACACATCCCGCAATCTTGTATTTACCACACTTAAGCAAAGCATCGCATCCTTCGGTAATGTATCCATCCTAATGCCCTTCCTTGATTCCGTGCTTTTCACCTAAATTCGTGATGCTTCCGTCCGCTTCCTTAATCGAAATATTATCCAATTGTCCGCGCAGATTCCGGCGGAAAGAATCGATGTACTCCTGACGCAGAACCTTCTGCTCCAGTTGTTCTTCCTCCGTCAATCCTTCCCCCTTTGCCTTGTGATACAATTCGTTGATTCGTTTGATTTTTTCTTCTGTCATAGTTTACCTCCATCTGAGCTTCCTTAGCTCGAATAATTTTCCAAAAATCCATAGACTTGTCCAAGTGTGGTGACTTTTTTTCCTTCCTGAAGCTCCTGCTGTAACGCATCAGGAAGTTCACTGACCAAAATCGTCGTATACTCATACGGCGTCTTCTTATCCGCTAAATACACCGTCACATAACCGTCATCTGCCATAATATAATAACATTCTTCTAAATTGGGCGTCTCTTTCACACGTCTTGCTTCTTGATCTGAAAGTGCCTTTCGATAACTATAGCCGTATACCAACATCAACAAAATCACAACGCCTACAATAACAAGCATGCCCCAAATGATACTTCTTCTTTTCATAAATGCATCTCCCTTTTTTCATAGAGTATCTGCATTTATTTACCTATTTATACATATCCTTCCTTAATAAGGTGTGTCTTCACCAAAAACGTATAAATCTTGCCACCCATCGGAAGAGCAAGAATCTCATCTGCACTGATAGCTCCATATTTCAACATGCAAATCGCATATACCAACAATGCACAGAAAAGGGAAAGCAAGGTAGCCACCTCTTTCGGAATCAGAAGCTGCAACAGCACATACAATGCAAAGGTCACAAGCCCCATAATCAGAGAAGCCTTTATCGGCGTTAAAAACGTCACAGTAAGGTCTTGTCTATAACCAATAGCCCTTCGCAGCGCACGTGCATTTAAGAGGCACATACAAAGCGAGAAGATAATATTCCCCACCACAATTGCGTAGATACCCCAATGGAATACAATAAGCATCACATATACCCCAAGCAGATGTACAAGCAAGGAAATTGCACCATGTTTTACCGGCGTGCTCATCTTATTTACACCCTGCAAAATTGCATTGGAAACAGTAGAGAGGCAATAAAAGATAACGGTAATTGCACCTAATTGCAGCATTCTTGCAGGAATCGCAATATTTCCACTATAAAGCAAATCTAAGATTGGTTCTGCCATAACGACAAAGCCCACTGCGCACGGCACAGCAATCATCATCACAAAACGCAGTACGGTATTGATCTTTGCATAGATTTCTTTTTTTGTGCCCGTCTCAATCGTCGCTGTCAAGCTCGGAATCAGCGCAGCCCCTACCGCATTCGCGACTGCAAGCGGAATGTTAATCAGCGTATTGTACTTGCCGGTAAACATACCCAAAAGCTCTGCCGTCTCTTTCTCGCTAGAACCTTGTGCAACCATAATGTTGCTAAAAATACCTTGATCCAGTGTCTCGCTGATATTATAGATAGCTGTGCTTAGAATAACCGGTGCAATAGTAAGCAACAAAATGCGGTAGATGTCTCCATAGCCTTCCGTATTCTTTGTGATATCTTTTGCGCTCCTTCTTCGGAAGGAAGGATAAAAGATTGCCAATACCAATCCTAAGAACAACAAGCCGGCAAATGCGCCAAGCAAGGTTCCCATTGTCCCGCCTGCAGCTCCATACGCAAACGGAAGGGACGGGTCTGTCTTGGATTCGGCGGCTTTCTTGCCCATCTCCAATAAATAGCTCGCACCAAGTATGCTGATGATTGCATTTACAATCTGCTCCACAATCTGCGAGCAGGCAGTCGGAACCATTGTGCCCATTCCTTGAAAAAATCCACGCACAACCCCCATCACCGCAACCACAAACAGACAGGGCGCCAAAACACGAAGCGCATAAGCACTCAGACGCAAGGACATAATCTCACCTGCAATAAAATCCGCAAACACAAAGACAACTGTCCCCACCAAAGCACCCACAATCACTGCAAAAATCAAAGCGCTTCGGAAGATGCGGCTTGCATTCTTATATTCTTTTTTTGCAACACGCGCAGAAACCAGTTTTGAGACAGCGAGCGGCAGACTGTAAGATGTCAGAAGCAAAGCTATATTGTAGATGGAAAATGCACATCCATAAAAGCCCTGACCTTCATCGCCCAATATGTTGTTCACCGGAATGCGGTAAGCGATTCCGATCAACCTCGTAATAATTCCGGCAACTGCAAGAATTACGCCCTGCATCAAAAAACTGCTGTTCTTCTTTCGTTTGTTTCCCATAAGTATCCTCTCACATCCTCGATATTCCTATCTCGTAATCTGAAGTCCCTCTAAAATCTCACGTTGCTTCTCTTCCATTACGGCACGTTCCTCATCCTCCATGTGGTCGTAACCAAAGAGATGCAACATACTATGTGCAATCAAAAACGCATATTCACGTTCCATCGAATGTCCGTATTCCTGTGCCTGTGAAATCACCTTTTCTTTTGAAATCACAATGTCGCCCAAGAGTAACTCACCGGTCTCCGGATGAAAACAAGCGGGCTCGTCCTCTAGAAACGCAAAGCTGCCTGCTTGCGGATAGTCCAGCATCGGGAAGGAAAGCACGTCTGTTGCCCGGTCAATCTCCCGATATTCTCGATTCATCTCCTGAATCTCTGCATTCATCGTAAGCAACAAGCTTAGCTCGACTTCATACGGACACTTCTCATAGTCGCAAGCTGCTTCAATTACCCGGAGTGCAAGTGCCTCGCACTCCAAAGGCAAAGTCAAATCGCCTTCTTCTTCCAATCGCAATGTCATGGCTTCTTTCTCCTATCTTTCGCACGTTCTACTCTCTTTTCGTAGTCTTCGTACGCCTTTACAATCTGCTGTACCAAAGGGTGTCTTACAACGTCTTTGCTTGTAAGCGTACAGATTGCGATATCATCAATCTGCTTCACAACCTTTGTTGCAACATCCAGTCCCGATATCGCACCGGCAGGCAAATCCTTTTGCGTCGCATCTCCTGTAATGACCACCTTTGAGCCAAAACCAATACGCGTCAAAAACATCTTCATCTGCGCAGGTGTGGTATTCTGCGCCTCATCTAAGATAATAAAGGCATTATCTAAAGTACGACCGCGCATATAGGCAAGCGGTGCTACTTCAATCAATCCTTTTTCGGAATTCTTAATAAAGCTTTCAGCCCCCATAATCTGATACAAGGCATCATAAAGTGGTCTTAAATAGGGGTCAATCTTGCTCTGCAAATCACCCGGAAGAAAACCGAGCTTCTCACCGGCCTCAATCGCAGGGCGCGTCAAGATAATACGCCCAACCTCATTGTTCTTAAATGCGGTAATTGCCATCGCCATTGCAAGATAGGTCTTACCCGTTCCGGCAGGACCCAGACCAAAGGTAATCATCTGCTTACGGATCGCGTCCACATACTTCTTTTGTCCCACCGTCTTTGGCTTAATCGGCTTCCCCTGCAAGGTGTGACAAATGATATCCTTATCAATCTCGACAAGTTCTTTCTCACTGTCTTCAAACACAAGCGAGATTGCATAGTCAACATTCTGCTCTGTAATCGTATTTCCGCGAGCCGAAAGTGCAACTAACTGCTCCAACACACGCTTTGCCTGATTGACACGCTTTTCTTCTCCCAAAAGCTTCACGCTGCCATCCCTTGCAATCAAAGTAACGTGCAAAGTTCTCTCTATCTTTTTTGCATACGCATCGAATTGCCCAAAGACATTACTTTCATGCGTAGCCGGTATCTCCATCACTTCTTCCAGAATGCTCATACTGCCATCCTTTCTTCACTCCATAGTCTTTTATATTCTAGCACAGCCACAAGGGAGAAATCAACCGATTTTCTGTGGAGTTCCGATAGCTTTTCGCAACTTGATTGTGCCGGATAGCTTCGTCCCCTCCGCAGTCTCTTGTGTATGTAGATTTTTTTCAAGAATTGTGGCTCCACTCTCTTCTAATTCTTTGCAATGCCACTCCAAATTATCAGCTAAAATTTTCTTTTTTTCTTCGGAGGAACGTTGCTTTTCTTTCATGACATAGCTTCGCCCCTCTTGTACCCCATAACGAATCGGCAATTCAAAACTTTCATTGATGATGATTTGTCTTGCCTTGCTCTTTTTTTCGTAATTTCCTTTCTTAGCCTTATTGAATCCAAGTGATAATCGAAGGTCCCCCATCTGCAAATACACCTGTCTACGGGGATATTTGCCATATTCTTTAAGTTCATATCGATTAGCGCAAATATCCTCGTAAGAAAGTTCTACCTCCGCAAGAATATCCGCATCTGCACTTCGATAATCTTCTCGAACGACCTCACCGGCATCATTCATCACCTCGACTTTTCCGCTTACCAGAATCTGACCCGGTGTTACAGCATCACCGACCTTGACACAAGGCGTGCCATTTCTGGTAATCATCTCCGTAATAACAGCCGCGCAGTCGGATATCAAATCTGAGGGGAGCTCCTCCGTCTGGCTTACTTGGAAAGTATCTGTATTTTCTTTAACATCAATCATAAGATTACAGCCTTCCAATGATGCAGACACCCAAATGATTTCATCAAAATTTTTACGGATATCTTTTACAATCTTTTCATAGTCAACCTCACGAATCCGCATTCCATGATGTACCTGCTCCGTCTCTAAATACTCTAGTAATACTTCATCGGTAATGCTTTGATTTCCCCGCACATCAATCTTCCAGATAAACCGGGATAAGAAAAAAATAAGTACAACACACAATAGTCCGCCCAGAAACATAAGCTTGCGCCGGCGGTATTTGTGCACGAAAAAAGGAACTCCGTATCGCTCCAACACAGCGATACGAGTCCTTGTCTTTCTAAGAAGCGGCTTTAACTTCCGAAAAGAACGAACTGTGAGATACATCTCATACCCATTCCCTTCCGCTTCTAATCCCCATATTTCAATTTGTCTATGCTTGCAGAGATTCAGAAAACGCTCCGGTGAGTAACCGGTAATCCGCACTCTCACATAGCCCTGCAATTCATTTGCAACCTGCATTCTGCGTCTAACCTCCCTGCTGATATTCCAAATTATCAATCACACCTGTGACCTTCATCTCATCATTGGTATAATAGACGACTTGCAAATGCTTTCCGCGCAAATGAATCTGTCCAATCTTTGTCTGTACACGAATCAGTGTATCTGTGTATTCCAAAATGCCACGATAATTTCCCAGATAAAGCTCCTCTCGCCCTACTAAACGGAGAAGCGGCACACCAAGCACAACATCTTTTGGGATATTTGCAGTGTCCAACGCACGAGATTTTAGCTGTCCCTTGCTCATATACACACACTCGTTATGCAATTTATGTAATATATGCGCAGTCAAACTTCAATATTCCGATTTGCGTATTCGCGCTATTTTGTCTGGAAAGTTTTTATATACGCCGCAACGGAACGTGACATTTCTCTTGAAAAGTCCGAATTGTATTTCCGCTCACAAAATGCTTGCAGCCACTCCTCGTAAGATTTTACTTTTGCGTGTTTTCCCAGCATCTTTGACAATGTGGCGGCATCCATCTTCTGATAAGCATTTTCATGGACAATGTACTGCAACTCTGCCCGCTCCGGCTTTGTGCGCTCTAGCTGTTGCTCGGTCGGGTAGCCAAAGACAAGCATTGCGGCCGGAAAGACATATTCCGGCAATTGCAGCAGTTCACGATGCACCTCACAGTTTTCCATAATATCTCCAATATAGCAGGAACCAATTCCAAGACTCTGTGCAGCTACAACTGCATTCTGGGCTGCAATCGTGGCATCGGAAACAGCTAACAGCAAATCACCTACTCCGGGTTTTCGCGGCTCGCATCCTCCTGTCAAAAAGGCGTCATACCACTTCTGGCAATCCGCGCAGAAAACCAGCACCATCTTCGCCTTCGCAATAAATGGCTGATGATCACAAGTCTCTGCCAAACGTGCTTTTAAACCTTCGTCTGTGATATCCAAAATTGTATAAAGCTGTTGATTCCCGGCTGTCGGTGCCTGCATCGCTGCTTCTAGAATCTGCCGCTTACTTTCTGCTGAAATCTCCCTGTCTAAAAATGCACGCGTGGACTTACGCGCATATAATTGTCTGATTACTTCGTTTTCCATCATTATGCTCTCCAAATCTGCTTCAAAATTGTTCCAAGCTTCGGCGGATTCCCATACATCAATACACCTAAGCGATAAATCTTTGCTGATACAACACCAATTCCCAAAGTAGACGCTATCAAAATCACAATCGAAATCACAATCTCATACAGAGGAACTGTACTCATCGCAATCCGTGTGAACATTGCCATTGAAGATGTAAATGGCACATAGGAACAAATTTTCATCAAGGTATTATCAACATCACCGGTTCCAAAAGAAACCATTACAACCAAGAATCCGATGATAAAAAGCATCGTAATCGGCATCACCGAAGTATTGATGTCCTCCAATTTGGACGCTGTAGAACCTACCGCACCAAACATAAATGCATAGAGTAAAAAGCCTAGAACAAAGAACACCAGCATATATCCGAACAATTCCGGCGGCATCGCAAAGATGGATTCTACGATAAAGAAATCACCCCAGTAGGATTCGTTCAAACGATAACACAGAATTGCCGTACCAAATACTGCGATTAGCTGGACGAGTCCTGCAATACATGATGCAAGAACCTTTCCAAACATCATGCTCACAGGCTTTGCACTGGTAATCAAAAGTTCCATCGCGCGGGAGCTCTTTTCCGTCGCTACATTAGTTGCCACCATCTGCCCATATAAAAGAATCACCATATACAGCGCAAAAATCATAATATACGTGTACCAATAATTGTCCATCTGGTCTTTGCCCAGACTAATTGCCTCCCCTTCAATCTGAGTCGCCATCAAAGTGAGGGCCTCCGCCTCCGTCATATTACTACTAATTATGGCACGCAGCATAATTGCTCGTTCCATTGCTTCATCCGCAATCGACATATTCACATCGTACATCGAAAGATTGTCAACATAATATTCATAAGACGCATCTCCGGTTAATACAAAGGCACACTCCGCCTCGCCGGCCGTAATCGCTTCTTTTATCTCTGCCAGCTCTTTATCAGTCGACTCAAGCTTGTAGTCTACGAAAGTTTCTTGGAACATATGCAAAATCATCTCACTGATATCGGAATCTGATGGTTTGAACAACATCACCGGAAGCTCTGATTCATCAAGCACAGCTTCGTTCTCATCTTCATTTGTAAGGCCTTCTTGAATGCGAGGGAAAAATAATACACCCGCAATCAATAACATCAGGAAAATTGTTACCCCTACAAAAACTTTGTTCTTAAAGAAATATTTCAATTCAAATTTTAATATTTTTCCAAACTGTTTCATTCTGCGTCCTCCTTTCCGGCCTCATCGCCTGCATATTCTACAAAAATATCGTTGAGCGACGGTTCAAACACCTTAACCTGATCCACATCATAGTGCTCCACCAGATGCTTCATCGTCTCCTTCTTTGCTTCTGCGTTTTCCATCTGTAGCAAAAGTTCACCACTTTCCAGCATCACACAGCTAGAGCCAAACTCTGCCAGAATCGGCGCTGTATCTTCTGCGCTAATCAATAACTTATCACGTACATAATTGCGCTTAATCTCGTGCAAATCACCGCTGATAGCAACTTTTCCGTCTTTTAAGATTGTAATACTGTCACAAAATTCCTCTATGTAGTTCATCTGATGACTGGAAAACAACACAATCTTTCCCTTTGCAATCTCTTCTTTGACTACATCCTTTAAAAGCATTGCGTTCACAGGGTCCAAACCTGAAAAAGGTTCGTCTAATATGATGATATGCGGATTGTGTGCCAAAGCAGTTACCAATTGAATCTTCTGTTGATTTCCCTTTGAAAGCGTGTCCAATCGCTTGTTGCGATATTCCATCATGCCAAGACGCGCAAGCCAATAGTCAATGGATGCAATAGCGTCCTTACGCTTCATTCCCTTTAATTCTGCAAAATAAACCAACTGGTCCAGAATGATTTTCTTTGGATAAAGGCCACGCTCCTCCGGCAAATATCCAATCTTAATATTCTCGTAGGAAATAGGCTCTCCATCAATGAGAACCTCACCATGATTTGCAGGAAACACATCCATTAAAATTCGAATACTGGTGGTCTTACCTGCGCCATTTCTCCCCAGAAGTCCAAATGCCTTGCCACCTTCTGCTTTTAAAGTGACACCACTTAAAACCTGTTTATCCCCAAAGGACTTCTCAATATTTTTCAGTTCTAATATCATAATAAAACCTCCTTTTATGCCAACTGTTCCGAATCTAAGACAATGGTAAATGGTCCATCATTCACAAGACTCACCTTCATATCTGCTCCGAAGCTTCCACACTCTACCACAGGGACACTTTCTTTGCATCTTGCAATGATGTATTCATAAAGTTCCTCTGCCAAATCCGGTGCACCTGAATCCGTAAAGCTTGGACGATTCCCCTTTTTACAGTTCGCATATAATGTAAACTGCGATACCAAAAGCAACTGTCCGTCTACATCTGCCAAAGCAAGATTCGTCTTTCCATTCTCGTCTTCAAAAATGCGAAGTCCAATCATCTTCTTCAGCATTTTATCTGCAATCTCTTTCGTATCATTCTGTCCGACACCGATGAGAACCAAGAATCCTTTGCCAATCTGTCCAATAATCGCATCGTCTACTTTTACATCTGCCTCACTTACTCGTTGTATAACAAATCTCATAACATCCTCCAAGCAAAAATTTCATTTTTGATTTTAACACATCCTACCTAGAAGCTCAACCCTCTTGTCAATTAGCCCAAAATGCGCTACTATAAACAGAGCAAAACATTCGAAAGGATGAACAACGATGAAATTACAACAACTATTGAGTTATACGCGAAAAGCGATTGATGACTATCAGATGATTGATGAGGGGGATCATATTGCCATTGGTATTTCCGGTGGAAAAGACAGTCTCACTCTTCTATATGCACTACATGGATTACAGCGCTTCTATCCCAAGAAGTTCAAGTTGAGTGCGATTACCGTTGATTTGGGTTATGAAAAATTTGATACAGAGCCGCTTAGAAAGCTCTGCGAGGAATTGGGTGTACCCTACCACGTCGTGAAGACAGATATTGCACAGATTCTCTTTGAAGAACGCAAGGAATCCAATCCCTGCTCACTTTGTGCGAAGATGCGAAAAGGTGCGTTGAATGACGCCGCAGAAGAACTTGGCTGTAATAAGATTGCCTATGCACATCACAAGGATGATATCATTGAGACGATGCTGCTATCTATGCTCTTTGAGGGAAGATTTCACTCTTTCTCACCAAAGACCTACTTAGACCGTATGAAGCTGACTGTCATCCGTCCAATGATGTATATCGAAGAATCAAATGTGATTGGCTTCGAACGTAAATACAATCTGCCGGTAGCAAAGAGTCGTTGTCCAATCGATGGACTGACAAAACGCCAATATGCCAAAGATTTGGTAAAGCAATTAAATACGGAGCATCCCGGTGCTAAGAATCGAATGTTCACAGCAATCTTGAACGGAAACATATCCGGCTGGCCGGAGCGTGTGACAAAATAAGCTGTTAGAACGGACTTCCAACCTCTATCAGATTCCCGTCCGGGTCATAGAATCGAATGACCTGCTGCCCCCAGCTATGCGTCATAAGCCGGTTGACATACTCAATCGGCTCATGATAATTCTCCAGTCTTTTTGCAAAGCCCTCTATATTCTTTTCTTCAAAATACAGCTCGCAAGAATGATTTTTCGGGATAATATCCTTTTGAATAAAATCTTTCCATATCGCTTCATCTTGTAGCACAAGGCCCTCTGTCAGAATGACATTCCCATCATTATCTAAAATCACTTCCAAGCCAAACAAATCCTTGTAAAACGCAACTGACTTTTCTATATCTTTTACTACAATCAGAATATTTTTTAATCTCATATCATCCCTCTAGCTCTCTCAGCTTTTTATTTAGCTTCGCATAAATCGGTTTTATCTGTTCTTCATTAGAGATATCCTCTACCGCATCAATATCCACCCATTTCACGCCACTGTTCTCATTCTCTTTGCAGCGCAATGCCTGTGCCTCGTCTGCTTCAAACAGATAGCAACAATCCAGATGCAGATGCTCCGAAACAAGCTTTCCCTTTTTCATATGACTTGCCACTTGTAAAACCTCAAGCGCAAAGATTCCATCATACAAAGGATGTAGCTCGCAAATCCCAGTCTCTTCTTTTGCCTCTCGCAACGCAACCTCATATAAGTCTGCCTCTCCGTCTGCGTGCCCACCTATCCAAGACCAAGACTTGTAAATATTATGGTGTACCATCAGAATCTTATTGCGAGCTTTATTGGTAATCCAGCAGGAAGCCGTAAAATGACAAGCTGAATTATCTCGTGTCAGCACATCCGCATAAGTGTCCATACATTTCAGAATCAAGGCCTTATCAGATGCTTCTTTTGAGGTATAAGGTTGGTAGTTTTCAATGTAATGTCGTAAAGTCATAGGTCACCTCTATTTCTTATAATGCGAAGCAATCTTCATATACGCTACCATCATACCAATTACTAAAAACATAACACCAATTGCAATTACGAAAAAGATTGGTGAATTTTGTTTGCAGAACAAGAATGGCACGCCCATAGCCTCCAATGCACCGGCAAATACAAACCACAAAACGGATACCGCGTGATTATATCCTTTTATTTTAGATTCTTTTATTTCAGGCGGTGCAACAAACGAAAAAAAGCCAACTGCATTTTTTGACTTCCAAGAACGAATGCCAATTGCTACAAAAAGCAATGCAACAATTGACCAAATAATAAATGCAAGCATTTGAATCCCTTTCTTTCTGCTATACGATATTATCACATCTATCTTCTTTCATATGTAATATCCACAGCGAATACACTACTGCGATTACACATACAAACATACTTGTGACGCTTCTTTGTATCCCATTCGGTTCTACTGCGAAGGCACTCAATGCATTAAATACACCATGTGTTATAATACAAGGCAGTAGACTTCCGCTTTTATAATAAATTGCGGTAAACAAAAAGCCAATCGCTACAGCATAAACAATCTGTAGCAAAGTTGGAAGCAGCTCCGCTCCATTTAGTAAATTTACAATATGTCCGAATCCGAAAGTCAAAGAACTGATGACGAATGCCTTTCTTATTCCATCCTTCAAAATTATGTCAACTGATTCTTATCATAAAGCTTCTTCATCTATTTATTACCCCTCATCATTTGGTGTATATTCCGTCCGATATCC
>JAXJPN010000102.1:0-18398 GCA_036311625.1 Faecalimonas sp. | reverse complement strand
TGAATGGAGGAGCAGACAGCAGGGCAGAAGCACTGCGGGAAAGCATTCTATCTGCAGAGAGCGGAATCCAGACAGGAAGAAAGTTTTATTATGTATCTTCACAGGGCGATGATGCAAACGACGGAACCTCGCCGGAGAAGCCGATTCAGAGTCTGACTCGAATCGGGACACTCCCACTCCGCTCCGGAGACCGCGTCCTCTTTCGCAGGGGCGATATGTTTCGTGCAGAGTATCCGTTGGGGCTTCGCGGAGGTGTCTGGTACGGAGCCTACGGCGAGGGCAAGAAGCCGCTAATATGCGGCTCAGTTCGCGATTACGCAGACGAGAGTATTTGGACTTGCAAAGAAGGAGATTTGTGGATTCTGTCACTGCCTTACGAGCAGGCGGGAATGATAAATTTCAATGGGGATCATGAGATCGGATTTCGCAAGCAGACTCTTGAGTTAGTTGAAAAACATGGAGATTACTACCACGATGTAGAGAATGGAGTGTTGTATTTGAATTGTGCATACGGTAATCCCGGAGCACATTATGAGGAGATTGAGATTGCGACAACAGATGATATCTTGCTCGCACAGAATGTCAATGACGTCCGTGTTGACAACCTTTGCTTGAAGTATGCATCGAAATTTGGAATTGATTTCGGAAATAATAAAGAGATTGTGGTTTCGAATTGTGAGATTGCCTGGATAGGCGGTGCGATTTATCGCGGCGATATCCGTTACGGCAACGGTGTTCAGTTCTGGTATCGTGCAGACGATGTCTGTGTGGAGCATTGTTTGTTCTACCAGATATTCGATGCGGCGGTTACCTACCAAGGCTTTGGTACGGACAAACCGATTTTCCGAAACATCGTATTCAAGGACAATTTGATTGAGAATTGCTCGATGAATATCGAGTGTTGGGCAGGAACAGGGGACGGCAACGGACCGGAACCAATTCTACGCAATATAGAAGTGAAGGAAAACATTGTCCGCTTTGGTGCTTATGGCTGGGGCGGTCTGCAGAGACCGGACCTTGGAGACCAGGCGCTGTTTATGGCTTGGGATCGTCATTACAAGGACAATGAAAATCTGTCAATTACAGATAATGTATTTGACTGTGGGGATTGTAGCCTCATTTGGTCGCTACCCCCGGAGAAACAAGAAGGCTTGTTTGTGCGTGGCAACAGCTATTACCAGAGACCATACACAGGCAGAAATCCATACACGGAAGTGGTGCGAACGACAGACCTACATGCACACGACCAGGCGTCTTTGGAACGGGCGGTGGCGTATTTTGACAAGGAACCAAAGGAAGTACGTTGGATTGAGTTGTAAGGAGGGAAGGTTAAAAATGAAGAGAAGAATTTTAACTTTTGCAATGGCAACGATGTTGTTGTGTATGGTGCCGTGTGTTGGAGTGAGCGCAGGAGAGAATGATGGATATGTGCCGGTGCATGCAGATGGCAACGGTGTCGAGCAATATGCAGATGACTATCCCAATGGAGACGCCAACAGTGATAAAGATGTTGATATTGAGGATTTAATTGCCATCAAAAAGTGTGCGACAGGACATCCGGCAAATAATAGGATTACCTGGCGAGGCGATATGTTCCGAAATGGACGAATCGATGATGTGTGGGATATGCATCTGATTCGTCGCACACTCTTAGAGCGAGAAAATTTGCAAGATAAAAGATCTGGCATTGTTCTCGACCCAGATGGGGATGCGAATGGGACGCACGATTTGACCGAGTGTCTGGAGATTGTGGATATCTACCGTGATGGATGGAATATCAAGCTGGAGATAAAGAACACGTCTCATGACTTTGAACCGGAGAGTGATGCAACGATAACGATGGAAAAAACCGCCTACAATGGAGATCCAAAAGAAAATGAGGAAAAAGGTGCGACCCGCACGGAAGAGGTGGGCGTGTTGATGCAGGGAGAGAGTGTCACCCTAGAGTGGAAGGTTGTGAAAAATATTACTACACCTACCACAGTAAATATCTTGCGTGCGACCGAACCAATCTGGACAGTGCCGGTAATGTAGGAAGGAGTGAGCGAAAATGAATAAGAAAAAGATTTGGAAATATGGATTGTCATTTCTTCTTATGCTTGTATTGGTAGTAGGAATTATTCCGACAAGTGCATTGCAGACGGAGGCTGAGACAGCAGGGGTAGAAGGTAAAGAGGCTGTGCGCTATGTATCTGCGACGGGAGATGACACGAATACCGGTTTGAGTTATGATAAACCGTTTTCGACACTTACGAAGGCGATTCAAGAACTGTGCAAAGTCACGGGTGTTGAAAAGCGTACGATTCGGATTGTCGGAGCATATGAGTGGAAGAGAGCGGATGATGATGTGGCCCACGGAACTTATGAAATCACGATTACAGGTGTGGATCGAGATGCGGTGTTTATAGGTGAGAGCAGGACTTCTCCTAATTTGTATCATAAGGGTGGAAACATTCGCTTTGAACACATCAGATTACGGCTGCAAACAGTCGATAACTTGTTGATGCTTGGTTTGGGGTGGACTATTGGTGAAGGTGTTACGATAGAGAGTGACGACCAGGGAACGGCATCATATCCAACGATTGTAACTGGAGAGTATTATACGACACCTTTGGTTGGCACTAACAAGCAGTGCTTGGAAGTGAGCAGCGGAAGCTTTGGAAATGTCTATCTGGGAAATCATTATTGGCAGACAGTAGATACTAAAAATAGCGCTGTTTCAGGTGTTGAGTTTGTGTTAAATGGCGGGACGATAACCGCTGTAAAGATTGGCGGAAGCACTGAGCCGTCTGGAAATGCAACTGAAAAGACGGTAAATCATTATACAGGAAATGTCAATGTAGTAATCAATGGTGGTGAGATAACCGAAGACATACAGGTGTTAGATCCGAAGTTAGAGGGCTCAACTACAGAGTATGTCAGCTTTGCTTTGGGAACTGCAGTGCAGGTTATCCTCAATCATCTTTCGCTTGATGATAATGGAGCGGTTGTTGTGCCAGAATTTGGTGCTGATGCGTTAAAGACAGATGTCGAAGCCCATAATGGCCAGCTCTATGTCTTACAGTGTGTACAGCAAACAGAGCTCACTTACTTGGAGGGAGAAAGTAGCAGACTGGAGCCGACAGACGCCGCAGGTGTCTTTGAGGTAGTCGGCAATCTGCGTGCTGTGGCGACAAACGAAGACGGAAAGGAATTTGAATCAGACGAAGACGGAAAGTTGGATCTGCGTACTGCAGCGGGAACCTATACCGTTACTTGGGAAGCGCGGGAGGTCTATGTAAGCCAGGGTGCTACGAACGGTGATGGTACGCTTGCGAAGCCATACGGAAGTTTGCAGGCAGCGATGCGATATTTTGCAAGCTTAGGCACTGTTCACGGGGTGAAACGCATCAATGTCATTGGTCAGTATGTGATGGACACAAACGGTGATAGAAATGACTATGCGACCCATGCGGAGATGTATGTAATTCGCGGTGTGGATACGCAAGGTAAGGTAGTGGAACTTACACCAAACACGGAGTTGGTACCAGAGGGTAAGGTGGAGCCGACGCTTGTTTTTTCACATACCAGCTGGATACAGGGCGGACCACTTGCCATCGAGAATATTGTCTTTAAATATGCATATGGAGAAGTTGATACGTTTGATGATCCAGGAACGATTGGTCTCTATGCCTTGCAGAATCAGTTGTTATTGGGTGAGCAGGTAATAGTACGTTCCAATTCTAGTGAGGTGCTTTTTGCAAAAGATTACCAATCCATTGTGGGCTTGGCAAACCATTGGAATTCACAGACTTTAGGTGGCACATCGAATGCAACTCGTTTTACAATGAATACCGGTAACTTCTATAAGCTGTATCTTGGTCATAACTATCTGCAGCCCGGTGGTGTTGAAATACCGGGTGCCTATTTTGAGATGAATGGTGGAAATCTGATTCAGCTGTCTATCGGACCGGGTAACGGATCCGGAAAGCAAACCTACACCAATGGGGTCAAGCTTATGATCAATGGCGGTAGCATTGTGGGCGGTGGCATTATGTTGGATACCGCACCTGAAACAGGTGAAGGTGCAAATGCAAGGACAGAATTTGACAATAAGGCTGTCGAAATCATTGCAAACTATGACACGGAACCACAGTTTCACAGAAGCTTGACAAAGGATGCAGTTCAGGCTAGAAATGGTGAATATTATGTACTGTTCTGTGAGAAAGTGCTGGATGAGACGGGTAAGCTCATAGAAGAATGTCGCCTTGATTTCACGGAGACTCCGGGTGTTTACGAAGTTCCGGAAGGCTGGATTGCCATAGCAATCAATGATGAAGATATCACGGATGCGCGTCGAAGCAATCCGATGGATAATCGCCTGTATTTAAGTGATGACACATCACTGGTACAGGGGCTGGATCCGCAGGGAAGTTATCACGTATTTTTCTTTGAAGATAACTGTGAATACTGGATTGCAGGCGGAGTTCTTGAAGCAAAAGAGGATTGTACACTTGATTTAACTCTTGAGAAGATGGTTCCTTATTGGGAAGACAGGATCTTCCTTGGCTGGAATAACCTGACGACTGTAAAGTCAGGGTATGCGAGTATGACCCAGGATAAGCTTAGTGCGGAGTATAAAGCATGTGAATTAAAACAAGGCGAACGTTTGATGGCAGAGTATTTGGAATATGATGAACAGGTAGAGTTTGCAAGTGAAGGGGCGCAGATTAAGCGTATGCTGAAGAAAGATGTGGCGTATACCGGACTGACAGACACAGAGCAGACTTTGCGCTTCCGCGTTCGAATGAATCCAAACCTGCCGAGTAAGCTAGAAGAGGCAGTGCAAGCGGCTAGGGACCTCCATAAAGGCGACGGAGGTTTGTCTGGTGTTAGTATTATGAAATATGGTATGTTTGCACCGATAGATACGTCAGATCATACGGTATATAATCAATTTAAATTGCAGAATTTCCCGAGTTGTTTTGCTGAGGCAGATTCTATGAAGTCTTTGGATGAATGCACGGTGGTAAAGACTTCGGAAGTGGAGAATACATTCAAGGATAATTCGGAGACGTTGCCCATCAATCGATATGTGCTGGAGTATAGTGGATTGAAGGAGAATGATACATTAAATAGAGCAAAGACTTACGCAACCCGTGCGTATATCAAGTATCTGGATATTCATGGAATGGAACGTGCTGTATATACAGAACAGATTAATAAAAGTATGAAGCAAATTGCTAACCATATAAGATCATCGATGGATCTCACAACGAGTGAAGAAAAGTATTTTATGGATTTGCACTATTAGTGTAAAAAAGAATAAAAGGGGAGTTGTCGGTATGGCATCGAGACTCCCTTTTCTAAAACCTTCGATTTTAAAGAATCACAAGGAGAGAAGTATATGACTGACAAAGAGTTTCGGCGTCTGTCAAAGACACAGTTGATTGAGATTATTTTTCGCTTAAAGGGCGAAGGACAGGCTGCATCCGAGGAGGGAGACTTGCCCTCGATGGAGCAGATTGTCGCAGAGCGGGAGCGCAGGCAGCAAGGAAAGCTATTTGGAAAGACCTTGCGCAGCACCATTGCCATCTTGGTGGTGGTTGCAGCCGTTGCGGTCTTGGTTTCCACACTGTGGATGCCGGTGCTGCAGATTTACGGCAGCTCGATGGCACCACTTTTAGAGGATGGTGAAATTGTTGTGCTGACCAAATCCCATACATACGATACGGGAGAGGTTATGGCATTTTATTATAATAACAAGATTTTGGTAAAACGAGTGATTGGAAAGTCCGGCGATTGGATACGGATGGAGGAGGACGGAACGGTCTTTGTCAACGATGTCGAGCTGGACGAGCCATATCTGAATGAAAAACATTTAGGAGAGTGTGATTTGGAATTTCCGTATCAGGTGCCTGAGAAGGCGTACTTTGTACTGGGTGACCACCGCAGCGTATCCATTGACAGCAGAAGTTCATTGGTTGGCTGTGTGAGGGAAGAACAAATCGTAGGAAAGCTGGCTTTGCGGGTTTGGCCGCTAAAGCAGATTTCTTCATTTTTCTAGTCTATATAGAAGGGAAATAAATAGAAAGGAGGCGAAGACTTGAAGGATACGATGAAAGCATATATAGCGGAGCTTCGTGCCCAAAAGATAAAGCGTTATCGGCTTGGGGCAGTGGTTTTGGCATTGTCCCTTTTTGTGCTTAGCGGGGTTATCTGGCAGCTTCGGTTGAAGGGTGTTGCACAGGAAGTTTACGGACCGGATACGATTCAGGCAGATTATTATGTCTATCTGGATGGTGCTTGGACGAAGGTCGGCAGCACAAGTCAAGGCTGGCTCAATACCGGAAGCTCCGGTAAGGAGACGGATATGCGTTATATCTCTGCTGATTTGGTAGAGACCGTGCTTGGTCCCTATGGATTTCGAAGTGAGGATGTACAGGTGAAGCCGGAGACGGTTCCGTCTGGACAGGAGTATAAGTATCTTTCCAAGCTGGCATATCAGCCGATTAACAATGCAGGTGTTCCCGATAAGATTCGGAACAATCGGTATACGCGAATGGGAAGTGAGATGGCAGTTTCTGCAGATGCGGAAAAGGTCTTTCCACTGTCGCAGTGGGAGACAAAGTATAATCTGTTCTATTTTCCGCGTGGCTCTTATCTTGATGAGTGCACGGAGATTCCGAGTAATGTAGCAGAAAATAATGCGATTTATTCGGTGCGGATAGAAGACCCGGAGCATTTGGTATATACCGGTGATGCTGCGATTCCGAATGCACAGTATGTGTTCTATGACATTGATAATCCGGATGCACAGTATCAGATTACGGTGGCGCGCAAGGACGATATTTTATGGATCTATGAAGGGATGTATGGAAAACCGCTTCATAATGTCCAGCAGCAGGATAATGCGAACAACACAACGACCTTTACCTTTAGTGGTATCAATCAGCCGATTGTGCTGACGCCGACGGACGATGATATTCTGGAACGTTTATCAGGCGACAATGCGTACATAGATGAGGCGAAGATGCAATTTTCGGAAAGCTCTACCCTGCAGGAGATGATTACCACCGGTACAGCGAGCTTTGATGCAGATGATACGGCGGGAAATGACAGCAGCAGTGAGAATGGAATCATAAGAACCTTTGATGTGGCGACCTATACCTTGTCTTACAAGACCAAGCTTAGGAGTGATGGGGCATCCGGTGTGAACGGCTACCGCACAGGTACTGTGTATTTTGAATTGGTGTTGCCGTTGCCGGCAGAGCAGGGACAGTTTGAGACAGGCTCTATGGGCTGGCTCTCCAGCTACAGAGAGGCGAAGTATGAGATTGTCGAAGCGACCGTAGCCGGAGAAGTATGCCAGGTGTTGCGAGGAAGCTTTTTGGCAGAGCCGAGTGAGGGAAATGTAGCTGCAATTGGAAACAGCGTCAATGAGATGTCGGTTGCCATTCGTGTGCTGAATATGAAACAGGGAGAGAAGGTACAACCGCAATTTACCATCTGGCTGGAAGGCAACAATGTAGATGCGGCAGTCAAGGATGGTATTCCGACGAAGATTGTAACCGGAATTGAGTACCTTTGTCCGAACCACAGTGCAAATGAGGCGCCGACGGTGACACCGAAGGAGATTACGGTTTCGGCAGCGCCGCGTTACAACCTTGCTTTGCGGCAGGCAGATGCGACGCAGACCTCATATTTGGGAGATTTTGATTTTGCGAGCAGCAATGCGCTGGCGATGGACAGTGATGCCGGAAAGAGAAATGGCCGAATAAGCTGTTTTGGTTTGACCTTGCAGCTTGTCGGAAAGGATGTGACAAGCGGGTTAAAGGGCGTGCAGCTTCCGGATGCGGATACAAGCATTAGTTTTGATGTAAGATTGTATTCGGAATACAAGAAAGATGCCGGCGGGAATGCGGTGGACATTAACAGTACCTACCGACCACTGGTGTGGAGTGCCGGAGCCAATAGCAGCGAGGCACCAGAGGATGGGCGAGAAGTTTCCATCGGTATAAACTACGCGAAGGCTGGAGCACCGCTGAATCAGAAGGACGATGGCTGGACCTATGTCGCTCGTGATTTCTGTAAGAACGGCGGAAGCTGGAGCTTTACAAAGGATGCAACGAACCCGAATTTGTTGCATGTGACGGTGTCGGGATTTGACATAGATCTTGCCAGTGTAGATAATTTCCCTGCAGCGGATGCGGGTTATACCGGCGAGTTGAAAAGCTGTGCTTATTATGACCCGACCTCCCAGCTGAATGCGTGGGAGCTTCAGGAGGCTTGTTTTTCAGCCGGTGAGCTTTGGATTATGCAGCCATTTGACCGCGCGTTGGAAGATGGCACCATGCAGGCTATTGAAAAGGAATATGGTGACGGCAGCGTTGCTTTGAGTTTAAGAGGATTTGACCTCAAGGTGAATGGTACTTTGACACAGCAGGTGGTGAGCGCGGATGATTCGCAGTCAACGGGACTTGCGTTGAAGAATCCGGGCGACATTGCAACCTATGTCACTTATAATAAATATCAACAGAGCTTTGGAAATGCATTGACGGACGGCTGTTTCCTTACCGGTTTTGACTGGGCAACGCAGGGACAGAAGATTAGTATTGAGAATATGCTGGGACATAACAATGCGGAGGCTGAGTTCCGAGGCGTTGCGTATGAGCAGTTGATTAAGTTTGATGATGTCTTTTTTGAGCCGGATGGAACTTACCAGGCTTGGGTGTATGCGCCGAATGGCAATTGGACAGCGACGCATAAGATTCAGTGGGCGGCAAAACCGGACGGAACCGGCTGGGCCCATGGTGATTTGAAGCCGAATGAGGCAGGCTACGATACGGAGATGCGAAGTGCCGGTCCGGACGATTTGGTTTACTATGAGAAGCTGGATGCTTTGCGGGCGGACGGCAAGGTCTGTGTCGGTGCAATGCTAGAGACGCGAGGCGTCGCGACGGAGAGTAAGAACCAGATTCAGTTCATCCTTGACGGAGTTGTCAAAGAGGATTGCCCGGAGGGCTATGTGTATATGACGACGGTCAATGACCGTGTGTGGCGTATGGTGGACATTGGTGCAACCGCCAGACATTTCTACAATATTGAGACGGACGGCGACTATTATGGAAAGCTCGATGATACCGAAGAGGGAAATGCGCTTTGGGCGGCAAATGAGTTAAGCTTGATTGACAATTATGTAAAGCAGAATATGCCGCACAGACACAGTAAATCCTATGCAGAAAAGTGGATGGTTCCGGATACGTATTTCTTTGATAAGCAGGTGAATACGTTAAAGACCGATGAGCTGCATACGCGATTAAAGACTGCGCTTGCGGAAAAGCAAAAGATTAGTTATAACGAGGACGGAGGTGACCCGACGGGTGACCATGACTATATGTATCTGGACTCTTGTATGGTTGCACCGCATGTGACGGCGATTCGAAAAACGACAGCCCAGAAGGCTGCAGACGGCGTGAGTGCAAAGCGCACTTACAGTATGGACAATAGCCAGTACATTATTGATTATGAGCTGACGCCTTCGATTATACGAACGGCGGGTACAGGAACCAGTGGGGAACAGGGTGACCAGGTAACGAATGTCTATATCGAGGATGTGTTGCCGGCGACCTTGAGTTACATTGCGGGCTCGGCGTACTGGGGTGGTACATATGAGCAGGATCCGGACTGTAAGAATCCGGGTACGATTACCGGTGGTGAGCGTCTGGCACCGGCGGTAACGAAGAACGCAGATGGAACAACGACCTTGCGATGGACCTTGTCAGGCATTTCTCTAAGTCAGCAGGGCACGGTGGAGTTGGAGCCGATTCGATTCTCCTGTCAGATTTTGGATACGGTGGGAAATGGACAATCCATTGCAAACAGTGCAAGTATTTGGTCCGACAGCGATAATAAGCGCCTTAGGACGGAATCGAACAACAACTTAGCAGTGTGGGGAATTACGATTCAGAAAGCGAGCTCTTTCTCGATTGTAAAGCTGGCTGACCAGAATGTGGTGGAGGCCGGAGCCGATATGGGCTTTACGATGTACGTGGGAAATAACAGTGCAAACAATGCGCAGAACCAGATTATGGTGGAGAGTCTCCCGTACAATGGCGACGGACGAGGAACCAGTTTCCACGGAACTTTGAGGCTGACGGCGTTTGGCGTCAATGCGGAGCTGCTGAATTGGACAGATGGATTGAAGTTCTATTATACAAGCGATACGAGTAAGCGCGGAAATACGAGCAGCAGTTATGTTGTTACGGATTTCACGCCGGAAAATGGCTGGACGGAGTTTGGATTTAGTACGACGGCAAAGGCGGGCATACTGCCTACCTTGGTTGCACTTCCGGAGGATTGTGTGCAGATTGTTGCGGTGGGTACGCTTCCGGCGAATCAGACCTTGCGTATGCATGTGACGATGAATATTGACGGTGGTGAGGCCGGTGACCAGATTGTAAACCAGCTCAGTGTAGATACCTTGCAGTCCAATGCAAGAAGCCGGATTGTTCGAAGAAATTTAGAGGGCTTTACTTGGTTGGATCAGAATGCAAATGGTTTGCAGGATGAAGTGATGAATGAACTCACACAGCTCAGTCACATCAAGGTCACACTCCTGAAGCTGAAGGATGGCGTGGATACCAGCGATGCAGCGGCATTGCGATTGGCATCGAATTATGAGGTGTATCATTATGATGGGGATGCAAGCAACGCGGCGGTTGTGATTGAGACCGGGCAGAAAGTGAGTGTTAAGCTATCCACTGAGGCGAAGGCGAACGGAGATGCGGCAAATACTGCCGAGGCGTATAGCATAGGCAGGTATCAGTTTATGGACTTGCCGTCGGGAATCTTCGCAGTGCGTTTTGAAAGTGGCACGGGCAGCAGCGGAAGAGACATCAGCTCGTATTTGGCTTCGCCGACGAAGATGGGAAGCAGTGAGAATATGGATTCTGATGCGGAAGGATGCTACAGTGATACGGTGGCAAAGGAGCTCCTCTACACGATGATTTTTGGCATTGAGATGCCGACTGTAGACGAGATGGAAAAGGGGATGATGACCCTTTACGAAGTGAAGTATCAAGACAGCGGATTTAACAATCGCGGACCGATTTTACCGGATACGGGCGGAATCGGAAGTGAATGGTATACATTCGGTGGCCTGCTGTTTTTTGCAGGAGCCTTTATATACTACATCAACTTAGAAAAGAGAGAAAGGAAAGGGAAAAAGGTATGAAGAGAATGAAGAAAATTGCCGGTCTTGTACTGGCGCTGGTTATGGCATTTGCTATGACGACAAGTGTATTTGCAGCAGGTGAGGGAAGCATCGCTATCAACAATGCAACGGTAGGACAGGAGTATTCGGTGTATCGCATTTTTGATTTGGAAAGTTATAGCGGAAATGCATACTCTTACACAGTAAACAGCAGTTGGTCAGCATTTGTTGAACAGTCAAGCATCAAGGGAGCTTATGTGAACATTGATGCATCCGGTTATGTAACTTGGGTAGATGGCGCAGATGTAGCGGATTTTGCAAAGGCAGCCATTGCTTACGCGGAGACAAATTCGGTAGCAGCGACAAAGACAGATACAGCAACAAGCGCAACGCTTTCTTTCACAGGTCTTGATTTGGGTTACTACTTGGTAGACTCTACCGTAGGTACGCTTTGCGGTTTGGATACAACGGCGCCAAGTGCAATTATCAATGACAAGAATGGTTTGGCAAGTTCTGTAAAGAAGGTACAGGAAGACTCTACAGGAGAGTTTGGCGCAGAAAATGATGCAGATATCACAGATGTTGTTACCTTCCAGACCACGATTACAGCACAGGCAGGTGCAGAGAATTATGTGCTTCACGACACGATGAGCGCAGGACTTACCTTTGGCTCGGTAACGGGAATCACACTTCAGAAAGGACAGGGTACTCCGACAACAGTTGCAACAAGCAACTACGAAGTAAAGACAAGTGGACTTTCAAACGGTGAGACATTCAACGTGGTGTTTGCAAAGGCATTTACGGATACTTTGGCAGCAGATGATAAGCTTGTTGTTACTTACACAGCGACATTGAATGCGAATGCAGTGATTGGTGCTGAGGGAAATACCAATAAGACTTTCCTTAGCTTTGGTGATGCGCAAGATTTGAAGACAACAGAAACAAGTACGACGACAAAGACTTGGGCAGTGGAAATCTTCAAGTACACGGGTACAGATACACCGCTTGCAGGCGCGGATTTCAAGCTCTATAAAGAAGTTGGAAATGCAAAGAAGTGGGCAACGGTTGCAAATGGCAAGCTGACCGGATGGGTTGATGCAGAGGCAAGTGCTACTGTATTGACTTCAGGCGCTGACGGAAAGATTAAAGTTGAAGGTTTGGATGCTGACAGTTACTTCTTGAAGGAGACAAAGGCACCGACCGGTTACAACAAGTTAGCTTCTGATGTTGCATTTACCATTGATGGCAACGTAGATGTGAAGGTAGTTACAGTAGAGAACAAGGCAGGCACCTTGCTTCCGATTACCGGTGATATGGGTACAGCAATCTTCTATTGGATCGGATTTATTCTGGTTTCAGGAACGGTTATTTTACTTATCACAAAGAAGCGTATGAGTGCAAAATAATGAAATAGCTGCTGTGGCTCAGGCCACAGCAGTAAGGAGAAGACTATATGAAAAAAGGCAGACTTTCTACGATTATTTTAATAGTGTTCTTGCTTGTAGGCTTGTCCTTACTGCTGTATCCGACAGTCAGCAATTATTGGAATTCTTTGCATCAGTCCCGCGCGATTGCGGAGTATGTTGAACAGGTGGCAGATTTGAGTGGGGAGAGCTATGAAAAGTTTCTTAACGATGCAAGGGTATATAATCAAAGCTTGCTTGCGCAAGAAAATCCATATGTGATGACAGCAGAGCGGCAGGCGCGCTATGATGCGCTTTTGAATGTGTCCGGCAATGGAATCTTGGGTTATGTGGAGGTTCCGTCAATCGACTGTGCGCTTCCAATCTATCACGGGGTCGAGGATACTGTTTTACAGATTGCAGTGGGACATATCGCAGGCAGCACGCTTCCAATCGGAGGCGAAAATACCCATAGTGTATTATCGGGACATCGCGGACTTCCGAGTGCGCGCTTGTTTACGGATTTGGATAAGGTGGCTATCGGTGATTATTTTACGCTTCGTGTCTTGGATGAGACATTAACTTATGAAGTTGACCAGATTTTGATTGTGGAGCCGCACGAGACTTCGGCGCTTACGGTGGAGAAGGGCAAAGATTATTGTACGCTTGTGACCTGCACGCCTTATGGAATCAACACGCACCGCTTGTTGGTGAGAGGAACGCGTGTGGAGAATCGGAGGCAGTCGGAAGCGGCTAGGATTACGGCAGATGCGATGCAGGTTGATGCGAGGTTGGTCGCACCGGTGGTGGCGATGCCGGTGTTGCTCGTTTTATTGATTTTATTATTTGTGAAAACACCGAGAAGGAGGAAAAAGCAATGTTAGGGGTTATGATTGATTGTTCGCGAAATGCTGTTATGTCACTACAGGCAGTGAAGGAGTATGTAGATTTGCTCGCGAAGATGGGGTACGATACGGTGATGCTTTACACCGAGGATACCTATGAGGTGAAGGACGAGCCTTATTTTGGCTATATGCGAGGCAGATATACAAAGCAAGAGTTTCAGGAGCTGGATGCGTATTGTAAGGCAAAGGGAATAGAGCTGGTTCCGTGCATTCAGACCTTGGCGCACTGCAATGCTATTTTTCAAGTGACGAATGTGTATGATAATGTGCGCGACTGTGATGATATTTTGTTAATTGATGGTGCAAGAACCTATGAATTGTTAGAGCGTATGTTTGCAAGCCTTGCGGAGAGTTTTTCTTCGCGTAAGATTCATATTGGAATGGACGAGGCTGAAAAGGTCGGACTTGGAAAATATTTGAAGGAACACGGCTACACCGAGCGTTTTGATTTGATTAATAAGCATTTGCACAAGGTGTGTGAGATAGCAAAGAAGTATGGCTTTGAGCCGATGATTTGGAGTGATATGTTCTGTCGTCTGGCAGCAGGCACGGCGGATTACTATGCCGGTGGTGATGTCAGTGTGATTCGGGAAAAAGCAAATTTGCCGGACAATGTCACTTTGGTGTACTGGGATTATTATAGCAATGACTATGACCATTATGTAAAGATGTTCCGCACGAACAAGGCATTTGGCCGTCCGGTGGCATTTGCCGGCGGTGCTTGGACCTGGAAGGGATTTGCGCCGGACAATGTTATGAGCATTGATAATACGGCGGCAGCTGTGAAGGCTTGCAATGCGGAGGGCGTTGAGGATGTCTTGTTTACAATGTGGGGTGATGATGGTGCCGAGGGCTCACGTTTTGCGGTGCTCCCGTCTTTGCTCTATGCGGCAGAGCTGAAGCGCGGCAACGCGGATATGGAAGATATCAAGGCGAAGTTTTTGGAGCTGACAGGCATTGCTTGGGATAGCTTTCTGTTGCTTGACAAGCTGGATACGCCGGGGGGCAAGCACACGTACAATCCGTCAAAGTATCTGCTTTACAATGACCCGTTTACAGGCCTGAATGATTATCGTGTGACGGTCGAAGACGGCGCATATTATGCAGACTTGGCAGAGAAGCTTAGTGGGGTTGTGAAAGACCTGCGCGCCTGCACCGGTCGTGGCTTTGCTGGCGCACATTTCCTGCGCCTGTTTGAGACCGCAGAGGCACTCTGCAGGCTGCTTGCAGAGAAGGCTCCGCTTGGCGTGAAGACGCGAGCAGCCTACGCAGCGGGAGATAAGGCTGCGTTAAAGGAGCTAGCAGAAGGCGCATATTGCAAGGCGATTCAGGAGTTAGGATGCTTCTACGATACATTCTGGATACAATGGCAGGCAGAGAACAAGCCGTTCGGCTTTGATATTCAGGATTTCCGTATCGGCGGTGTACAGCGCCGACTGGAGAGCTGCAGACAGCGATTACTTGCCTATGCGGCGGGCAATGAGGAGAACATACCGGAATTGGAGACAGAACTGTTAGAAGGCACAGGCAAGATGCAGTGGACGAACATTGCGACACCGAATGTCGTATCACATATCACGTTTCCGTAGCTTATTTGGGACGTAGTAAAATTGCATTTTACTACGTCCCGTTTTGACGTTTTTGAGTTTAGGATGGGAAATCTATATGAAGGATAGAGTGGATATAAAGTTTATTGAAAATACTAATGAGATGGTCATCAGTTGTGAAAAACATAAGATGGTAGAGCTACCGATTCCAGACAAACGAGAAAAGACGTTTTTGGGTTGGAGCCAATATGCGAAGTTAGACCATGGCTATATGCATATGATTCCACATAAGGATGAAATCTTATATGCGGTATATGCAGATGATGCGGCTTACGTTATCGAATCGCATTATAGAGGGGATGTGGATGATTACACAGGCCCAAGATGTCAGTTCAGAAGGTATGTTGTAGACATTTATCTTGAACATGCAAGTGCATTCGGCGGGCAGTTCAAAATCGACAACTGCAATCAAATATTTTATTATTTGGGCTATGTGCCGGAGGCTGATATCAAGATAGATATTGAGGCAAATACAAATACACGTGGCCATGCATATCGTGACGAAGCGTTTTTTACCACTTCGGATATTACTGTGAAGTGGACGAGTGAGCATGAGATAGATGCAAGCACTACGCGCCAGAAAATTGTTCGCATTATGCTTGCGTTCAGCAAATGGGGAATCGGATATTCCGAGATGGCAAGGCTGACAAGTGATGAAATACTGGCACCGGATTATACCTATGAGGCACTTGCAGGAAATCAGAGAGCTGCTGTGAGTGCGAATTTCTACAAGGGCATCGTAGCCGAAGATTCCTTCGAGGATAGCAAAGATGATAAGAACGTGCTCACTGTTACAGATGGCAGTCAGCTGAATCTGGAAGATGCGGGAGAAGTTCTTTCGAGATTTGCAGTTCTTGCGGATTCGCATATAGGTAGAAGATATCGGTGGGAGAATTATGATTGGCTGTATCGCGTATATGAGGATATCAATCGTATTCACAAAGAGAACCCGCTTGATTTTGTTTTGCAGTTGGGTGACAACATTGATGACGGGTATGATGCAACATATGAGGCGGATTACGAATTGTACTTGCAAACAGTAGAGAAGCTAAGCATATGCGATAGTAAGAATCCAATTGAGAATAGAAGGCAGGGAACCATTCCGCATTATGAAATGCAAGGCAATCACGACCCTTCTATGCATACAAGATTTTTCCGAAATAAGCTGTGGTATACAGAGAACGCCAATGGGAAGAAGGTTGCTTATATTGGCTTTTTTGTAGATTATGGCGGATACCCTGCTGTCAATTATAATATTTCCGGAACCTATGAAAGTTACTGTTCATATGGCATCATTCGTGACGAGACTATTGCATTTATTGAACAAAGTATTTTAGAAGCTTGTCAACATACAAAGCATATTGTTTTGTGTAGTCATTTTGGTATTGCACAGGATTTGTCTGCGCCGATATTGCCTGAATCGGGTTTGGGAAAGATTTATCATTTGTGTGAGAAATACCATATCAAGTTGTATATGAATGGTCATGAGCATTGTGCGGGGTACAAGTTAAGAAAGTATATGGGTCTGTACGATTATGATGTTCCGATGACAAAGGACAATTACGCGATATTTGAAATGAGAGAGAAGTGCGTGATTGTCACGATATATGACAGCAAGAAGGCGGAAGTTCAGAGAATTGATAGGATAAAATTGTAAAATTTCAATTCGGGACGTAGTAAAATTGCATTTTACTACGTCCCGAATTGACTTTTGCCCTGTCCCGTTTTGGGTTGAAACAAAATGCAATTTTTTAGAACGATTCTGTAATTGATAGAAAAGTGCGAAGTGTGGTTAAATGAAGATGTCAGTTATATGAAATGGAGGAGCGTGAATAACTATGCATATAGGAAAGAGAGCCATTGTGTTGGGAATAGCTGTCCTTTTGTTGCCAAGTCTTGTTGCTTGTGGCGCAAAAGATGAGAAAGAGAAGAAAGAAAGTGAGACGGCAATCGAGATGAATGCGGATGAGGAAAAGAAAGAAGAGAAGAAGGAGGAAGTGAAAGAGACACTTCCTGTGGCAGATACGGTGCATACCGAGCTTATTGATCCGGAGAAGGCGGAGATTATCTGGGATTCTTTCTACAAGTATACGAGAGGGGAATTTACAGGGTTAATTGTGCGGGAGCTTCATATTGATGCTGTGAATCCGGATGCGAAGGAGAAGGTTGAGGTCGTGCAGATTTCGGATGCGCATTTGAATTATATCAATGACAAGGATCGGGAAGAGAATAACCCGGTGATTATGAGTACATACGAGAATCGTAAGTGGAACAAGGATGCTTCTTCGTATCTGAACCTGTTGCGTGCGATGCAGTATGCGGGACAGTCGGACCAGATTGTGCTTACCGGCGATACGATGGACTATCTCAGCTGGGGCGCATTTGAGCTTTTGCAGAAGGGTGTTTGGGATAAGTATCCGGAGACTTTGGTTGCACTCGGTAACCATGAGCCGGTGCGCAAGATGCAGGGGAATGTGGCGGATCCGACATCTTTGGAATCTCGTTATCAGATTCTGCAAGAGAATTGGGCGCACGATATTTATTATACTTCAAGGGTCATCAAAGACAGCGTGATGGTGATTCAGATGGATGACAGTCAGCTGCGTTTCTGGGACAGCCAAGTTGCACAGTTGGAGGCGGATTTGAAGCTTGCGAGGGAAAAGCAGTATACGGTACTCCTCTTTATGCACTGTGCAGTTGATACGAGAGACAGTTCAGAGCGTGCATTTGCCATCTGGGAGAATGATGGTCGGAACTGGGATTTTGCACAATATAAGTTGGTCGGAAGGGATGCGCAGGCAGGCAGTGCCACGCAGAAGATTTGTGACTTGATTGCGAATAATGGCGATGTGATTCGGGGCGTGTTTACAGGGCATATGCACGCGGACTATTTTATCCCGATTACAGCTAAAACATCTACGGGAGAGCAGACGCAGATTCCGCAGTATGCGCTTACAGGCTGTGCTTATAATAAAGGGCACGTGTTTAAGATTATTGTGGAATAAAGAAGGAGATGGGTGAGAGATGAGAAAAAGCAAAAGATTATGGGCAGTTATGCTTGCGTTTGTAATGATGGTGAATCTGATTCCGGCCACAGTAACAGGTACTGTATCAGAAGCCGCAGATTCGACAGAGGCAGTGCGCTATGTGTCCGCTTCGGGCGATGACACAGCGAATGATGGTACGACGGCGGATACCGCATACGCAAGTATCAAGAAGGCGATTACAGATTTGAATGGCGTGACGGCTGACAACAAAGTGGTAAAGATTGTCGGTGAGTGTGCATGGG
>JAXJPN010000101.1:0-17668 GCA_036311625.1 Faecalimonas sp. | reverse complement strand
GATTATCTCTTTGAGAACTGTGGTGCTCTACGAGCTGCTTTGAGACCGTATTTCTTACGCTCTTTCATACGTGGATCACGAGTTAAGTATCCAGCCTTCTTGAGAGCCGGTCTGTACTCAGCGTCTGCCTGTAATAAAGCTCTTGAGATACCATGACGGATTGCTCCTGCCTGTCCTGTGTATCCACCACCGTGTACGTTCACCAATACATCGAATTTGTCAAGTGTCTCTGTGAGAACCAATGGTTGACGAACAACCACTTTCAATGTCTCTAATCCGAAATACTCGTCGATGCTTCTTTTATTGATTGTAATGTTACCTGTTCCAGGTACTAAATATACTCTTGCGATTGATTTTTTTCTTCTTCCTGTTCCGTAGAATTTTGCACTAGCCACTGTCGTTTCCTCCTTTTACCTTTCTTAGAATGTCAATGTTTCCGGCTTCTGAGCTGCGTGTGCATGCTCTGCACCAGCGTATACGTGAAGCTTCTTGATCATAGCTCTTCCTAAAGGTCCCTTTGGAAGCATTCCCTTAACAGCAAGTTCAACTACCTTCTCCGGCTTCTTTGCCATCATCTCAGCCAAAGTAGTCTCTCTCATACCACCAACATAATCTGAGTGATTGTAGTAGATTTTCTGTTCCATCTTCTTGCCTGATACAACTACCTTGTCAGCGTTCACTACGATTACATAGTCACCTGTGTCAACGTGTGGTGTATATACCGGCTTATTCTTTCCTCTTAAAACTTTTGCTACTTCTGATGAAAGGCGTCCTAATGTGCAGCCTTCTGCATCAACTACATACCATTTTCTTTCAATCTTGTCTGGATTAGCCATGTAAGTTTTCATTGGTTTTCCTCCTAAAAATTCATGTTCATTGATTACTTAATACTTGAAATTTATTGGAATCAATTTACTCCGGGGCATTGGTGTAAATTGCTTCTTTTATTCTCACGCCGTTCTATTATATTACGGCACTTACTCGATGTCAAGCATTTTTTCAACAAAAATCCCTGCAATTTCCAAATCTTCCGGAGTCGTAATTTTGATATTTTCATAGGAGCCCTGCACCAGCTTTACGCGCTCGCCTAGCACCTGTTCAACCACCATCGCATCATCCGTCACACGAATCTCTTTCTGCTGCAAAAGTCTGCCGTATGCCTCTTTCACAAGTGTAGTTTCAAACACCTGCGGCGTCTGCACTGCCCAAAGCAAGTCCCTATTCGGTGTCTCGCTTGCAAACCCTGCTGTATCTGCAATCTTAATCGTATCCTTTACCGGCATTCCCACCACGCAGGCGCGATGCGCCTGTACTTCTTGGTATGCGCGTACAAGTATCTCTTCTGTAACAAACGGCCTTGCGCCATCGTGAATAAAGACATAGCCTTCATCTGCAACCGCCTGCAATCCATTCCAAACGGAATGATAGCGTTCTTTGCCACCGGCCACAATCTGTGATACTTTTGTAAAGCCATACTTCTCTACAATCTCCTCTCGGCAATACAACTCTTGCCCTTCGCCCACAACCAAGACAATCTCATCAATGAACGCTGTACGCTCAAAGGTATGTAGCGCATAATACAAGACCGGCTTGCCCTTTACTTCCAGATACTGTTTTTGCACCTTCGTGCCCATACGCTTGCCCTGTCCGCCTGCCAGCACAATCGCAGTACATTTCTGTCTTTCCATATCAGCGCTCTCCCAATTTCAAATTCGGAACGGCATTCAAATCCCAGCTATGTCTGGTTCCGCTCATATATTCGTAATAAGCCGCCACGCCAATCATTGCAGCATTGTCTGTACAGTAAATCGGCGACGGATGGTAGAATTCGACCTCATTGTCCTCGCAAGCCTTCTGCATCGCTCCGCGAAGCGTCCCGTTTGAAGCCACACCGCCGGCAATCGCAAATTTCGAAATGCCGTACTCTTTCACCGCGCGCATTGCATTGTCAACCAGCACATCCGTAACTGCCTTTTGGAAGGACGCGGCAATATCTGCCTCACAGTAGGTCTCTCCCTTCATCTGACAGCCGTTGATGTAGTTCAGCACCGAAGATTTCACACCGCTGAAGCTGAAATCATACGGTGCATCTGCAACGTGTGCTTTCGGAAATACAATTGCTTCTGCATTGCCTTCCTTCGATAACTTCTCAATCTTCGGCCCGCCCGGATAACCCAGTCCAATCGCACGAGCCACTTTATCAAAAGCCTCCCCTGCGGCATCATCACGGGTTCTGCCGATAATCTCATACTTGCCATAATCCCGCACGCACACCAAATGGGTATGTCCGCCGGAAACCACAAGACATAAAAACGGTGGTTCCAAAGTCTGATTCTCAATATAATTTGCAGAAATGTGCCCTTCAATATGATGCACACCCACAAGCGGCAGCTTTTTTGCATAGGCAATCGCCTTCGCCTCTGCGACACCCACCAAAAGAGCACCTACCAGTCCCGGACCGTAGGTGACACCAATTGCCGTTATATCATCTAAACTAACACCAGCCTCTGCCAGTGCTTCCTCAATCACTTGATTGATTTTCTCAATGTGTTTGCGTGACGCAATCTCCGGCACGACACCACCATACAACTTGTGGAGCTCAATCTGTGAAGAAATCACATTGGACAACACCTCGCGCCCATTTTTCACTACGGAAGCTGCTGTCTCATCACATGAGCTCTCAATCGCCAGTATGAGAACGTCTTTTTCTTCTGCCATCTTCTCTTCCTCTTCTCTCACTCAACTCTCTAATTCTCCGGGAATGCCAATTCCACCGACATTCCGTCTTTCCCTGCCTTTGCCTGCGGAAAAATCGCACGCACCTCGTCCATAAACTCCTCCGGACGATTGAGTGACGGGCTGTAATGTGTCAGCCACAGCTCCTGCGCCTTCGCCTCTTTCGCAAGCTTTGCCGCCTCATAAAAGGTCATATGTTTGTATTCTACGGCTTTTGCTGCCTTCTCTTTCTCTCCGTACATCCCTTCACAGACAAACAAATCCGCACCGGCTGCATGCTCCACAATGGAAGGTGTCGGTCTTGTATCTGTGCAATAGGTCAGCTTAATACCTTTTCTTACTTCCCCCAGCACCATATCCGGCGTATACAGCTTACCATCTTCTTCAACCGTCTCTCCCTTTTGCAAATGCTTCCACAGCATCTTTGGAATATTCTGTGAAATCGCTCTCTCCAAATCAAACTTGCCGGCACGGTCAATCTCCAGCGTATAGCCGTAGCAAAGCACGTTGTGATTCACACGAAAGGCCTTCAAACGATAGCCGTTCATCTCGAACGTCTCCTCCGGCTGTGTAATCTCTATGAATTTCAACTCAAACGGAAGCTCCGGTGCGATTACACGCAAGGAATTCACCACACGCTCCAGACCCTTTGGTCCAATGAGCGTAAGGGGTTCCGTGCGGTCTGCATTGCCCATTGTAAGAAGCAGACCCGGAAGCCCGCTGATGTGATCTCCGTGATAGTGGGTAAAACAAATCACATCAATCGGCTTAAAGCTCCAGCCCTTTTCCTTAATTGCAATCTGGGTTCCTTCCCCACAATCGATGAGCAGGCTGCTTCCATTAAATCTTGTCATAAGTGACGTCAGCCACCGATACGGGAGTGGCATCATACCGCCGCATCCCAACAAACATACATCTAACATCTGATTCTCCTATTGATTTTCTTTCTCAATTGGAATTTGAAATCCGGCTACCAGTGCATCATAGCAGGCCTCGCACAAATCAAAGCTGTGAAGCTCATTGTCCTTCTCGGAAAAATAACCCCAGCGCTTTTCTACTCGAAGCACATCCTCCTGCAAAACGCCATTGCGAACCTCGATTTCCTTTCCACATTGATTACAAATAATTTTACTAAGTTCTCTTGTTTCTTGTACTTTATATTGACGCATAGGCTTTCCTCCATTTGTTCTTTCTGCTTCTATTATAATGCGCCGCCGTGCACCTATCCAGTGGGAACTATTCCCTCATTTGGCAAGTACAAGACTCATCAGCACCGCATCCTCGCGCGGTTCCTCATAAAAGTTCTTGCGAATTCCATCTTCCGCAAAGCCATATCCCCGATAAAGTGCTCTGGCGTCTTGATTGCTGCCTCGCACCTCCAAAAAGAGTCTTTGCATCTGCTTTTCCAGACACTGTGCACACACAGCATCTAAAAGCGCACGCCCAACCCCTTGCCTGCGATACCGCTTGTCTACCGCAATGCGCACGAGCTCCGCTTCATCCGCCGCATAGTACACAATCGCATAGCCTAAAATCTCCTGCGCTTGTTCCGCCACCAAAACAAATGCCTGCTTTTGGCGAAAGGTATCCGCAATCGCTTTGCTGCTCCAAGCATCACAAAAATACACCTGTTCGAGCTCTGCAATTCCGTCTACATCCGCCTCTCTCATCTCACGAATGTTCTGCATTTCTCTCCGCCCGTTCTCTTTCTGCCTGAGAAAGCCGCAAATAATCCGGCTGATGTTCCGCCGCACTCTCCGTCTTTCCCTCTGCAACATATCTCATCGCAAGTGCGCCAACGGCTGCCGCCCGCTGTCTGTTCAAATGCGCCGGCGCAAATGCAAAGTCCGTCGTAAGCTTCTTTTCCAGCTGTTCCCGATATACCGGAACGCCATCTCCCAGAAAGGTCACCCTCTCACCATACGCATTGAGCTTCTCAATCAGCTCACCCAAGTCAATCGCCATCTGCGCTTCCACTACTTCAAACGCTCCATCTTCAAACCGATAGATTCCCGTGTAGACTTGGTTTCTTCTTGCATCCATAATCGGACAAATCAGACCCTTATTCCCATATAAATTATAGGCAAGTCCATCCACTGTCGGAACGTGCACCAACGGCTTATTTAGAGCAAGTCCTAAGCCCTTTGCCGTAGCCGAGCCGATACGAAGTCCGGTAAATGAACCCGGTCCGCCTGCAACCGCGATCGCATCCACTGTAGACAAATCGAACTCTGTCATCTTTACAATCTCGTCTAACATCGGAAGCAAAGTCTGCGAATGCGTCTTTTTATAATTGACGGTATATTCTGCAACCGTCTGCGTATCTTCCAATATCGCCACAGTCGCCACCAAACCGGAACTATCCAATGCTAAAATTCGCATACTGCTGCCCCCTTCTCCTCTATCGTTATCTTTCGATAATCAAATCCCTTTTCTAAGTCTTTCTCAATCGTAATCTCTATACAATCTTCCGGTAAAATCTCCGGAATCAGATTCGCCCATTCAATCAGGCTCACGCCCTCGCCATACACATAATCCTCGAATCCAATTTCATCCATCTCAGAAATATCACCGATGCGATACACATCAAAATGATAAAATGGCAAACGCCCCTCATCGTACACCTGCACGATGGTAAAAGTCGGACTGCTGATGGCATCAACAATGTCAAGCCCTGCCGCAAGCCCCTGCGTAAACACGGTCTTTCCGACACCCAAGTCTCCGACAAGGGTAAATACCTGTCCTGCCGTCGCCCTCTTTCCAAGCTTTACCCCAAGCTCATAGGTCTCCTCTGCACAATACGTCTCTATTATCATCTTACTTCCCCTTACCGCTGCACTTTCAAAATCGGTCGTATTTTTTTATAGATACAGAACACAATCACGGAAACGAGCACTCCTTTTAACAGGTTAAATGGAACCACTGCAAAGAACACAAAAGTAAGCAGGCTGTCAATGTACCCGTTCACTGCCGTTCCCATCGCAATCAATTTCTCAATCGGCATTCCAAACGCAGCCGCATACGCCGGCAGCATCACATAGGCATTGATAAAGCAACCAAGTGTTGTCATCACGAAAGTTCCCGTCACCAAACCAAGCAAAGCACCCTTTTTCGTATGATTCTTCTTATATATCCACCCCGCCGGAAGGATGAACGAACAGCCAATCACAAAATTGGCAAGCTCACCCACACCTGCTGTAACACTTCCGTTGATTAGCAGATTCAAAAGAATCTTAATCAGCTCAATCAACACTCCTGCCAAAGGTCCCATCGCAAAACAGCCAATCAATACCGGCACCTCACTCAGGTCAATCTCGTAGAAGCTCGGTGCAAATGGCAATGGGATCTCAAACAGCATCAATACGACTGCAATTGCCCCCAGCATCCCTATCAAGGTCATTTTTCTTATGTTCAATTTCTCTTTCATATCGGAACTCCGTCTCGAAGAATTTTATTTTTCACACTATTATAATCTTGTTACAGTTTCATTGTCAACTGAATGCGCTTTTTCTGCAAATCCACACTCATTACCTTCACTTCCACGATATCACCGACACTGACAACCTCCAACGGATGCTTGACAAACTTCTTATCAGTGAGCTGGGAAATATGAACCAGACCATCTTGGTGTACACCGATGTCCACAAAGACACCGAAGTCAATGACATTGCGAACTGTTCCCTTCAGAACCATCCCTTCCGTCAAATCCTTCATCTCCAACACATCCGTGCGCAAAATTGGCTTTGGCATCTCATCACGCGGGTCACGCGCCGGCTTTTCCAATTCCTTTACAATGTCCTGCAAGGTAATCTCACCGATGCCCAATTCTTCTGCCAGCTTCTTATAATCCCGAATCGCCTTGCCAAGTCCTGCAAGCTTGCCACCGCTGATATCATCCACAGAATACCCCAGCTTCTCAAGCAGCTTTGCCGCAGCCTCATAACTCTCTGGATGCACGCTGGTTCCATCGAGCGGATTCTTTCCGCCGGAAATACGCATAAAGCCCGCACACTGCTCATACGCCTTCGGCCCAAGCTTTGCCACCTTCAAAAGCTCAGCTCTGGATTTGAAGCTTCCGTTCGCCTCACGGTAAGCAACAATATTTTTCGCAATCGTTCCCGACACACCGGAAATATAAGAAAGCAAAGGTGCCGATGCGGTATTCAAATCCACCCCGACTTTATTCACACTATCCTCTACGACACCGGATAAGGCTTCGCTCAACTTCTTCTGATTCATATCGTGCTGGTACTGCCCCACACCGATAGATTTCGGGTCAATCTTGACGAGCTCTGCAAGCGGATCCTGCAAGCGCCTTGCAATCGACGCGGCACTCCGCTGTCCCACATCAAAGTTCGGGAATTCCTCTGTCGCCAGCTTACTTGCCGAATACACCGAAGCCCCCGCCTCATTGGTGATAATATACTGTACCTTTTCCGGTATCTCCTTAAACAGCTCTACAATCACCTGCTCGGACTCGCGGGATGCCGTACCATTCCCCACTGAAAACAAGGTAATACCATACTTCTTAATCAGCTTTTTCAAAACCTCTTTTGCCGCCGCAATCTTCTGTGGCGTCGTCGGCGCTGTCGGATAAATGACCGTCGTATCCAGCACCTTCCCCGTCGGGTCAACCACCGCCAGCTTACAACCCGTACGGAATGCCGGATCCCAGCCAAGCACCGTCTGCCCCACGATAGGCGGCTGCATAAGAAGCTGCTCCAAGTTCTTTCCAAACACCTCAATCGCGCCGTCCTCCGCCTTTTCTGTCAAAGCGTTGCGGATTTCACGCTCAATCGCCGGCTCAATCAATCGCTTATAGCTGTCCTCAATCACTTCTTTTAAAACCGACATCGTATATGGATTTTCATTTACAATGACTTTCTTTTCTAAATATTGCAGCACCTTTTCTTCTGGTGCCTCCACCTTCACAGTCAGAAACTTCTCTTTCTCACCGCGATTCAAAGCGAGCACACGGTGTCCCGCAAGCTTTGTAATCGGCTCCTCAAACGCATAGTACATCTCATATACCGACTGTGCTTCCTCGTCCTTTGCAACGGAAGTGAGCTTGCCCTGCTTCGTGGTTAGGTCTCGGATATATATACGGTAATCCGCTTCGTCTGAAATCGCCTCTGCGATGATATCCTTCGCCCCCGCAATCGCTTCCTCTGCGGACGCCACTTCCCTTTCCTCTGAAATATAGTCTGCTGCAACTTCTTCCAATGGCTTGTCCAATTCCTGAAGTCGAATTAAGGCCGCCAAAGGCTCCAAGCCCTTTTCCTTCGCAACTGTCGCTCTCGTCCTGCGCTTCGGGCGGTATGGGCGATACAAATCTTCTACCACAACCAAAGTCTCTGCCGCCAAAATCTGTGCCTTTAATTCTTCCGTGAGCTGTCCTTGCTCCTCAATGCTGGATAATACCTGTTCCTTCTTCGCCTCCAGATTGCGAAGATAAGTCAATCGTTCAAATAATTTTCGCAACTGCTCGTCATTCAACGAACCCGTTACTTCCTTTCGATATCTTGAAATAAAGGGAATCGTGTTGCCCTCGTCGATAAGCCCCACTGCCGCCTCTACCTGCCACTTTTTCACAGCCAATTCTTCTGTCAGTTTCTGAATGATGTCCATATATCTAATTCCTTTCGTAAATCCTACCCTAGTATTATAGCGAAATGGACGCGGGAATGCAATAAAATACGGCAGAGATTCCTCTCTGCCGCAGTGATTTTCCATAGGACTATTTGCTTTCCTTCTTGAGTCTTTCCTTTGCATCAGCTACTGTTTCACCGTCTTTTGTCAGGTACTGATCGACAAATTTATCCTCTATTTTGTTATAGCCTTCTACAACCGTATTTTCCATCTTCTTATAGGCTCCGACCACCTTCTCACCAATCTTTTCACTTGCCTTTACTAACTTTGACTTCGCCATACTTTCTTTCTCCTTTCTTACTTTCTATCATCATCACAATGCCGAGTCCAAAAGCAAACAGACACACGGCACTGCCCGTACACATATTGAAAATAAGTGCTCGCTTTGCTTCCATATCTCCAAATGATACAAGCATAGAGCACTGCATCGTAAAGATAGAGACTGTAATCTCTGCATAACGGATGTTTTGGATAACTCGCATCAAAGGCGAGTTCTTCTTGCGATACTTTGCTGTTTTTACAATTGCCATTGTGATTTTAGTAAATGTATAAGTCGCAATGGTAAGCATTGTAATCTCACCATACTTTGTTGCTACGTTTTGCGTCAGACTTATATAGATGATGACTGACAATACAATACTCAGTACACAAAACCAAACACCTGTAAATCTCATAACAGCATATTCCTTTTTTACATTGGTCGTTTGATTTCCGGTAACGACCAAAAATCGCATTGTAGCAAGCACGAGATAATACACGCACGATGCGCCAAACCAAATCGAATGATTGCGTATGCCAAACGCACCATTGTAAAATGCATACAATAGATTAAAAATCAATCCAAACACGGCATAAGCGACTGTTCGGTACCTTCTGTCCATTATCATTTGGTGTACCACTTTTGTATTTTGAAGCTTGCTCGGAATGAACTGCTCCCACCTCATTTGCTCATCTACCTTCTTAATCCGTAAATCCTTTGGTAAGCGGTATCAAGCAAAGTAACAGAGCGATGCCCACGATACCAATCACAATACCGAAAAGCATTTTCTCCCATACCATACAGAAACACATTCCAACGCCAAGCAATAAAGCTCCGAGAATTCCTACTACAATCGCAAGTACATTTTTGCCGGAAATCTGAATCGGTGCTTTATGCTCCAGCTTTCTCCATACAAGGACGGTAATCACTCCCAATACAATGCCCACGCATCCAAATACAATGCCCGGTTGAAAGGCATTCCACTCTGGAAGCAATGCCATACACATACCAATTGCAAACAACATGCCACTTACCGTTCCCAAAACCAACGCTACAAAACTACTCTTTTTCATGATTTATACCTCCTTTTATTTGTTTATTAAACCAACGCTTGTTGTTTTAATGCACTTCCAGTATAATAAGTTTAGCGAACAGTATCAACCATCAATTTTCCAACATTTGTTGGAATAATGGAGGTTTCTATGAACACAAAGAATAATAAACGGCGTCAAGCGTCACAAGAAAAAATTGAAAAGGTATTTATTGAACTCCTGCAAGCCAAAGAATTGTCTGAGATTACCGTATCTGAAATCATAACTCGGACAGGATTGAATCGAAGTACTTTTTACGCCAATTATCTAGATATTTATGACCTTGCAGATACCATTAGAGAAAAACTAGAAGCAGATGTTGAAAAATTATACGAGAACGATATTGTAAACAAATATAATAGCAATGATTATCTTCGATTGTTTCATCATATTTACAATAATCAATTATTTTACAAAACATATTTTAAATTGGGATATCACAACCAACACAAAATCAATTTATATGATATTCACCAAGCGGACAAATTCTTTGGAAATCGTTTTATCGAATACCATATGGAATTTTTCAAAGCAGGTTTCAATGCAATGGTAAAGAAGTGGTTGGATGGCGGCTGCAAGGAAACGCCGGAAGAAATGAGCGAAATATTAAAAAGCGAATATCAAGGCCGAGAAGTTATTTGAAATCCGAGCACACTCTGTTTTCTTGTTTTTTCTTTGCATTTATGTTATATTATGGAAAGAAACTTGATGCAAGGAGGATATCTGCGTGCAAGAGGCAATCACACTATCGAAACAGCAGAAAAAATCCAAAGAGACAAAGGAGCGTATTTTTCACGCTGCTAAGCGGATTTTACAGCGAAGCGGTTACGAAGCACTTTCTATAAAAAATATATGCGAAGAGGCGGGTGTCTCAAACGGAAGCTTTTATCATCACTTCCAAACAAAAGATGATTTACTTTCCTATTACATCGAAGACCAACCGCGTATGAATCCCGATTTGTTGGAACTCCCAAAGAATCCCGAAGAAGCAAAAAATGCAATTGTCAGCGTGTATTTAAACTATGCGAACTATTGTCGCGCTTTGGGTGTCGATTTTATTGCGGGCTATTACACGCCTCGAAACCAAGCTTTGAATCCTACCATTCGTACCGAGCGGCCATACCCGATTGTAACCGTGCAATGCTACTTGGAGAAAGCTGTCGCTTCTGGCGCAATCAAGCTAAAGCTTTCCATCGAAGAGGTTGTAACAGATATTCGTATGTTGGTAATCGGGAATGCCTTTGAGTGGGCGATGCGAAATGGGGACGCAGACCTAGATGGAAATATCAAAAGGTCGATATCACACTATTTAGATGGTGTGTTTGTCAAAACGGGACACCCCTAAACGCAAAACGGGACGTAGTAAAATTCAATTTTACTACGTCCCATTTTGCGTTTTATTTTTTCTTATTCATTCATATTCGCCAGCTTTGCTGCCTGATCTGCGGCAATCAGACTATCAATTACCTCATCCAAATCTCCATTCATCACACTGTCAATCTTATACAAGGTAAGCTTGATACGGTGCTCCGTTACACGTCCCTGCGGGAAGTTATAGGTACGAATCTTCTCGGAGCGGTCACCGGTACCAATCTGGCTTCTTCTTGCCTCTGCCTCTGCAGACTGCTGCTTCTCCAATTCCAACTCATACAGCTTTGAACGAAGCAGACGGAAGGCTTTTTCCTTATTCTGTAGCTGCGACTTTTCTGTCTGGCTGTAAATGACAATTCCTGTCGGGAAGTGGGTCAAACGCACTGCCGAGTCGGTTGTGTTGACGCACTGTCCACCATTTCCGGATGCACGCATCACGTCGATACGAATATCTTTCTCGTCAATGACAACATCAACTTCTTCTGCTTCCGGCATCACCGCAACCGTGATAGTCGAGGTATGAATTCTACCGCCGGACTCTGTCTCCGGAACACGCTGCACACGATGCACACCGCTCTCATATTTCATACGCGAATAAACACTCTGTCCGCTAATCATAAATACAACTTCTTTGAAGCCGCCAATTCCATTCTCACTCACAGAAATAAGCTCCGTCTTCCAACGCTTGCTCTCTGCATAGTGTACATACATACGGTAAACCTCTGCCGCAAACAAAGCCGACTCATCGCCGCCTGCACCCGCACGGATTTCTACCATAATGTTCTTCTCATCATTCGGGTCCTTTGGCAAAAGAAGAATCTTGAGCTCGTGCTCCAGCTCCTCTACGCGCTTCTTTGCATCGTACAGTTCTTCCTTCGCAAGCTCACGCATCTCCTCATCCGTCTCCAGCTCGAGCATCTCCTCGCTGTCAACAATCGCCTGCTTTGCATTCTTATATTCTGTATACGCCTCCACAAGCGGTGTCAGGTCTGCCTGCTCCTTCATCAGCTTGCGAAAACGATTTTGGTCATTCGCCACATCCGGCTCCTGCAGCTCGCTTAAGATTTCCTCAAAACGAATGAGCAGGTCGTCTAATCTGTCAAACATATTGTTTCCTCCATTTTTTACATCCTACTTATTATACGTTCCAAACACGACGCGGTCAAGTCCTGCCAAATCCTTTTTTACCACGATTTCTGCAAAACCGGCCTCCTTCATCAACTGCAGCACATCTGCAGCCTGGTCGTGTCCAATCTCAAAATACAATTTTCCACCCTCACGCAAATACTGTGGGCTTTCTTCCACAATCCGCCGATAGAAATGCAAACCATCTTCCATTCCGTCTAAGGCTAACATCGGGTCGTGAAGCTTCACTTCCTCCTGTAGTTCCTCGATGACAGCAGTGCGGATATACGGCGGATTCGATACAATCACATCAAATGTGCCTTCCGCTTTTTCAAACAAATCGCTTTGCATCAACTTAGCATCGACACCCAGCTTCTCGCAATTCTGCTTCGCAACAGCCAGCGCAGCTTCGGAAATATCCACACCCACACCGGAAATACCTTTCTTCAACTTGAGCAAGCTAAGCAAGATACAGCCCGAACCGGTACACATATCCAAAACCTGCATACCCGGCTTTAAATCCCGTAAAACAGTTTCTACCAGAATCTCCGTATCCTGTCTGGGCACAAGCACATGTTCATTCACCACGAATTCCAGACCCATAAACTCCTGTACACCTGTAATGTGTTGTAAGGGAATATGCCTCGCCCGAAGCTCTACACAAGCACGGTATCTGCTCTCCTGCTCCTTAGTGAGAGCACGTTGACCATCCATATAATACACAGCGCGGCTAATACCCGTCACAAACTCCAGCAGCAACCACGCATCCACTTCTGCCTCCGCAATCCCAACTTTTGAAAGCTCCTCTTGTCCGTACTCAAATGCTCTCTGTAGCGTCATCTGCTTCCTCCCAAGCAAAATTTTCTTTGAGGTATGCCTTCCAATCAAAGACTTCCTCCACTGCACGAATTGCCACCTCAATCATATCGTCTTCCGGCTCTTTGGTCGTCAGGTTCTGCATAGCAAGACCCGGCTTGCTCAGAAGACCGATAATCGGATTCTCACTGCTCCCCGCCAGCTTAATTAACTCATAAGAAATTCCTGCAATCACCGGAAGCAGCGCAATACGAAGCAAGATTCGAAGCACCGGAGACTCCACTGTAATAAAGAAACACACGATGACACTGACAATGACTACAAAAAACAGGAAACTGGTTCCACAGCGCTTGTGTTGCTTGGAACTCTTCTTTACATTCTGGGCTGTCAGCTCCATTCCATGTTCGATACAATTGATACACTTATGCTCTGCGCCGTGATACATAAACACACGTTGGATATCTTTCATACGGGAAATCAACAAAATGTATGCCACAAAAAGCCCAATGCGCACCAGCGCCTCAATCACTGTCTTTAAGAACCGGGATTTGACAATCCCACCAAACAGACTCGAGATAAAATATGGCAGCACCATAAAAAGTCCCATCGCAAGCACAACGGAAAAAATCATCGTAATCGTCAGAATCAATTCTTCCTGCTTTTCCTTTTTCTTTGCTTCCTCCGCAGACAGAACAAGCTCTTCCTCTTCTTCATCCTCAAAAAAGCTTGCTGAGTATGTAAGGGTCTTCATGCCCAAAACCAGTGAATCCACAAAATTAAACACGCCTCGCACAAACGGAATCTTCGTGAGCTTCTGCCACTTTATTGCACTCCGATATTCTGCGCGCTGTACCTCAATCTCTCCGTCCGGTTTGCGAACTGCAACCGCATACTTTGCACCATTTCGCATCATAATGCCTTCTAAAACAGCCTGTCCGCCGATATTTGATGACTTCATACTATCTCCCTTCATATAACAAAGTTTCCTGTAAAGTGAAAAAAGGTTGAGGAGCTCTCCTCAACCTATCATTTCAACACTACTGTATTACATACCATATTTCTTGTTGAACTTATCTACACGTCCACGAGCCTGAGCAGCCTTCTGCTGTCCGGTGTAGAATGGATGACACTTTGAACAGATTTCCACGTGGATATCAGACTTTGTAGAGCCTGTTACAAATGTGTTTCCGCAGTTACAAGTAACTGTTGCCTGATGATATTCTGGATGGATTCCTTCTTTCATGATTTTCACCTCTTCTTTTATTTCTGTATAGACCGAAGTCTTATTTTACATCTATAAGGGCAAGCCCTCTTCAAACAGCTCACTCATTGTAGCATAGTTATGAAGTCTTTGCAAGCTTTTTTTAAATGAACTTCATTTTCTTTATCTGTTGTACAACCTCATTATTATCCTTAGTCCGCGAAAACAGATTCAAAATCGTGTCTACTGCCTCATCTGCCTTCAAACCATTGAGAGATTTGCGCATAATATACACAGCATCCTGCTCATCCTGTGTAAGCAATAAGTCTTCTCGACGTGTTCCTGACTTTGGAATGTCAATTGCCGGGAATACACGTTTTTCCTGTAACTTGCGGTCAAGCACAAGCTCCATATTACCTGTTCCCTTGAATTCCTCGTAAACCACATCGTCCATCTTACTTCCGGTATCTACCAGCGCTGTCGCAAGAATGGTAAGGCTTCCGCCCTCACGCATATTTCTCGCCGCACCAAAGAAACGCTTTGGCATATAGAGTGCTGCCGGATCCAGACCGCCGGAAAGTGTACGTCCACTTGGCGGTACAATCAGGTTATAAGCTCTAGAAAGTCTGGTGATGCTGTCAAGCAGAATCATAACATCCTTCTTATGTTCTACCAAACGCTTTGCACGCTCAATTGTCATCTCTGAAACGCGTTTGTGATGCTCCGGGAGCTCATCAAAGGTCGAGTAGATGACCTCTACATTATCTCCGACAATCGCTTCGCGAATATCTGTCACTTCCTCTGGACGCTCGTCAATCAAAAGAATCAACAAATGCATCTCAGGATTGTTCTTTAACACCGCCTGTGCCACCTGCTTTAAGAGCGTTGTCTTACCTGCCTTCGGCGGAGACACAATCATACCACGCTGTCCCTTTCCAATCGGCGAAAGCAAGTCCACAATGCGCATCGCAACACTGCTCTTTCCATTCTCCAAGCGAAGTCTCTCATCCGGGAAAATCGGAGTCATATCCTCAAAATTGCGGCGTTTCATCGCCTCTTCCGGGAATACATCGTTAATCTTGCTCACATACAAAAGTGCGCTGAACTTCTCCTGCTGCGTCTTTACACGCACATTTCCGGTAATGATATCACCGGTCTTCAAACCAAATCTGCGAATCTGGGATGGTGCCACGTAGATATCGCTCTCACCCGGCATATAATTCTCACTTCGGATAAAACCGAATCCGTCTTGCAGCACCTCTAAAATGCCGTGTGCCACAATCCCGCTATCTAGCTCATCAATATCCGTCACCCCTGCTTTTTCCTGCTTTACTCCGTCACGTACTTGTTCTAATTTATCTTTTTCGTCCTGTGCTAGCATCAATTCAATCAGTTCTGTTTTTTTCATTGTGCTGATTCCTTTTAAATCTCGCGCCTTCGCCAAATCCTTTAAAATCGCCAATGAAAGAGATTCGTATTTTTCTCTCATACAATCTTCCTTTCTTATAAAACTGTCTGTTCTGGGAATCTATGTCTGAAATGACATATAGAATTCTACTCCAATAGTATACATCATCTTTTTCCAAATGAAAAGCTTTTTTTTCACATTGATTTGCATTTCGCAGAATGGTATGATAGTACAGCAAACATAAAATTTTATGAGGAGGAATTATGAGACCCGATTACGGCGAACGACGCTACTATGCTCTGGACCACTATCTCAAGCAGAGCTTTGGCGAAAAAGTATATAAGCTTTCCTTAGACGGAGGTATGACTTGCCCGAATCGTGACGGCAAGGTCGGCACGGGTGGCTGCATTTTTTGTAGTGCGAGTGGTTCGGGAGATTTTGCCGGCGACAGGCGGCTTCCCATCAAGGAACAACTCTCCATCGCCAAGAGCTATATTCGTGACAAACACAATGCTTCCTCTTATATCGCCTACTTTCAGGCATTTACCAACACCTATGCGCCGGTTTCCTATCTGCGGCGCATATTCACCGAAGCCATTCTGGAGCCGGATGTGAAGGTCTTATCCATTGCAACCAGACCGGACTGTCTTCCGCCTGAGGTGCTCTCCCTTTTAGAGGAGCTCAGTCACATCAAGCCGGTATGGGTGGAGCTGGGATTGCAGACTTGCCACGAAGAAAGTGCGAAGTTTATCCGTCGGGGATATCCCCTTGACGTTTTTGAAAAAGCCGTTTATGATTTAAAGGCACGAAAGATTCCGGTCATTGTACACACCATTTTATATCTGCCTCATGAGACAGAAGAGAGGATGCTCGAGACGATTTCTTATTTGAATCGTCTGCCGATTGACGGAATCAAGCTACAGCTTTTGCACGTGTTAAAAGGGACAGACCTTGCGCTCTATTATGAGGAACAGCCTTTTCATTTGCCGGACCTCGAAGAATATGTGTCTCTGCTGGGTCGCATACTTACAAGACTTCGCCCGGACATCGTGATTCACAGGCTCACAGGTGATGGTCCAAAGGAGCTTCTGCTTGCACCACTGTGGACACAGAAGAAACGGGTTGTATTGAACCAATTGCAAAAGCATTTGAAGGATTTGGATTTGTGGCAGGGAAAAGAATATCTCCCGCCCACTTAAGAAAGGAACTGCGATGTCAGAAGCATTTACACTTTATAAATTGATTGTTCTATATATGATGGAAAAGGTAGACTTTGCCTTGACGAACGGACAGATTTCAGAATTTATCTTAGATAAAGGTTACACTACCTACTTTACCTTACAGCAGGCAATTTCCGATATGGTAGAGGCCGGATTTATCCGCGAAGAGTCCACGCACAACCGCACGATGTACCATCTGACTGAAGAAGGAGCTGAGACGATTCACTATTTCCAGTCGAACATCTCTTCCGCTATTCGAGAAGATGTGGACAAATTCTTAGAGGAAAAGTCTTACGCTCTGCGGAACGAAGTGGCAGTAAAAGCAGACTATTATCCGAACAAGGCGAAAGAATTTACCGTGCGTTGCCGCATTGATGAAGGCGATACTGCTTTGATTGAACTCTCCTTAAGCGTACCGACAGAAGCAGCGGCAAGCTCGGTTGTGAACAACTGGAATCAAAAGCACCAAGAGATTTATGCACAAATAATGGCAAGCCTACTGTAATACAACATAGCAATTGAAATACACGGGAACTCGGAAGGACAGCAATGCGCATACCTTTTACGGGTTCCTTTTCTGTTATCTGCAATCTTCGTGCTATTTTCAAGAGATAATTTTTCAAAAAAGCATCTGACAAAAAGGTGTTTGAACAAGCACGATGTTTCCCTCAATAGAGGTGCACGCAAAATGCTGGCTCAAGATTGTGGAAAGTCTAAGCGACTTCCTTTGAAGATGTAATTTGACAATCGCTCACCAAACTCGCACAGCTCAAACAGTGATGAGCGATTGTC
>JAXJPN010000100.1:0-2472 GCA_036311625.1 Faecalimonas sp. | reverse complement strand
ATTGATGATGAACTTAGGAAAAAGACAGGTATTGATGGTAGTAAAAAAAGTGGAGTTTGGTGTGTATCTTGGCACGGAGACAGAACGTGTTCTTCTGCCGAAGAAACAGGTTCCGGCAGGGATTGAGATTGGCGACCCAATCGAAGTGTTTCTTTACAAGGATTCGGGTGACCGCTTGATTGCCACCACGAATATGCCAAAGCTGGAGCTTGGTGAGCTTGCAGTTTTGGAGGTTTCGGATGTTGGCAAATTTGGCGCATTCTTGGACTGGGGCTTGGAGAAGGATTTGTTCTTGCCGTTTAGGCAGCAGACTGCGAAGGTGAAAAAAGGAGACCGCTGTCTGGTGAGTCTTTACATTGATAAGAGTGAGCGCCTCTGCGCGACGATGAAGGTGTACGAGCAGCTCAGCAAGGAATCGCCATATAAAAAGGACGATGAGGTGCAAGGTATCGTCTATGATACCAGTGACAATTTTGGTACGTTTGTGGCGGTAGATAAGCAGTATTCGGCACTGATTCCAAAGAAAGAAGGTTTTGGAAACCTGCGAGTGGGTCAAGAGGTGCGCGCGCGTGTAACGGCAGTGAAGCCGGATGGAAAATTGGATTTGAGCATTAGGGATAAGATTCCGATGCAGATGAATAAGGATGCCGAATTGATTTTAGAACGCATACAGGCAAAGGGCGGCAAGCTTCCGTTTACGGATAAGGCAGATGCGGCAGTCATCTATGAAGAGTTCCAGATGAGCAAGAACGCATTTAAGCGTGCGGTAGGGAGATTACTAAAGGAAAACAAAGTGGAAATTACAGAGAACGCCATTTTGTTGCGCAGCAAATAAGCGCGGCAGGCGACGGGGGAAGGCAAATGAGTTTTGCACATTTACACGTCCATACAGAGTACAGTCTCTTGGACGGCTCCAATAAGATAAAAGAATATGTTTCGCGAGTGAAGGAGCTCGGGATGACGAGCGCGGCAATCACAGACCACGGTGTGATGTATGGGGTGATTGATTTTTATCGCGCCGCGAAAGCTGCAGGGATTCGTCCGATTTTGGGCTGTGAGGTCTATGTGGCATCTGGTTCCCGTTTCGATAGGACGCCGGGACAGTCAGAGGACCGCTATTTTCACCTGGTGCTACTTGCAGAAAATGAGAAGGGCTACGAGAATCTGACGAAGATTGTATCGAAGGGCTTTGTAGAAGGCTACTATTACAAACCGCGTGTGGATTTGGAACTTCTGGAGGAATACCACGAGGGATTGATTGCGCTGAGTGCCTGTCTCGCAGGTGAGGTGCAGAAGAATTTACAGCGCGGGATGTATCAAGAAGCGATGGCGGTAGCCAAGCGCTATGAGAATATTTTTGGGAAAAATAATTTCTTTTTGGAATTGCAGGACCACGGGCTTGCGGAGCAGGGGGTGGTAAATCAGCAGCTTCTTCGTCTTTCACAGGAGACGGGAATTGAACTGGTGGCAACCAATGACGTGCATTACACCTATGCAGAGGACGAAAAGCCCCACGATATTTTACTTTGTATTCAGACAGGCAAGAAGCTCTCGGATGAGAACCGTATGCGCTATGAGGGCGGTCAGTATTATGTGAAGTCAGAGGAGGAGATGAGAGCTCTCTTTCCATATGCGACAGAGGCGGTGGAGAATACCCAGAAGATTGCAGACCGCTGCAATGTAGAGATTGAGTTTGGTGTGACAAAGCTCCCGAAATACACGGTGCCGGAGGGATTTACTTCGGGGCAATATTTGGAAAAATTGTGTTTTGAAGGCCTGCACAGACGTTATGGAGAGACTCCGGAGCAAGCATATGTAGAACGCTTGGAGTATGAGCTCGGCGTCATTCAGACTATGGGATATGTGGATTACTTCCTCATTGTGTGGGATTTTATCAAATATGCAAAGGACCACGATATTATGGTAGGGCCGGGACGTGGTTCCGGTGCAGGCAGTATCGTGGCATACTGTCTTGCGATTACGGATATTGACCCGATGAAGTACCAGCTTCTGTTTGAGCGTTTCTTGAATCCGGAACGTGTGTCTATGCCCGATATCGACGTGGATTTCTGTTTTGAAAGAAGACAGGAGGTTATCGACTATGTGGTGCGTAAATACGGCTCGGATTGTGTGTCGCAGATTGTAACCTTTGGTACTTTGCAGGCAAAGGGTGTGCTTCGCGATGTGGGGCGTGTGATGGATTTGCCATATGCCTTTGTGGATAGCATTGCCAAGATGGTGCCGAAGGAGTTGGGCGTGACGCTGGATAAGGCACTGCAGATGAACAATGAGCTCAAAGAGCTTTATGATGCGGATGAGCAGGTAAAGACCTTGATTGATATGTCAAAGCGTTTGGAGGGTCTGCCGAGACATTCTTCTATGCACGCGGCAGGTGTGGTCATTACGCAGGAGCCCGTAGATGAATATGTGCCGTTATCTCTCGGCTCGGATGGTTCGACGACTACACAGTTT
>JAXJPN010000099.1:0-53933 GCA_036311625.1 Faecalimonas sp. | reverse complement strand
GGGAGCACCCTTTCAAGAGATAGCAGAAAAATTTCAGATTAGTTCGTTGCTTGCCAGACTGATTCGGAATCGAGATGTGGTAGGTGATGCTGCTGTGGAAGAGTATTTGAATGGTACCCTCGCAGATTTGCATGATGGCATTCTAATGAAGGATATGGATCGGGCAGTAGACCTATTGCAAGAAAAGTTAGAGGACGAAAGGCGCATCCGTATCATTGGCGACTACGATATTGACGGCATCAATGCGACCTACATTTTGCTCGAGGGCTTTCGCGCGCTTGGCGCAAAGGTGGATGTGGATATCCCGGACCGTATGAAGGACGGGTATGGTCTGAATCAGAACTTAATCGAGCGGGCATATCGTGCAGGGGTGGATACTATTGTGACTTGTGATAACGGCATTGCGGCGGTAGAGGAGATTGCCTATGCAAAGCGCTTGGGGATGACGGTGATTGTCACCGACCACCACGAGATTCCTTATGAGGGTGATGGAGAGGATAGAAGCTATGTCCTGCCACCGGCAGATGCAGTGATTGACCCGAAGCAGACAGATTGTAGCTATCCGTTCAAAGGCTTGTGCGGTGCGGCAGTTGCTTATAAGCTCATTGAGACTTTATTTAACGTGAGCGGAAGAGATGCTGAGGATTTGGATTATCTGATGGAGAACGTTGCAATTGCCACCATCGGTGATGTGATGGATTTGGTAGGAGAGAATCGCATTTTTGTAAAGCAGGGCTTGGAGATGCTGAAGCGGACACGAAATTTGGGCTTAAAAGCGCTTTTGGAGTGTACAGGGGTAGATGTAGAGCATTTATCACCCTACCACGTCGGCTTTGTCATAGGGCCGTGCTTGAATGCCAGCGGACGATTGGATACGGCGAAGAGGGCGTTGGAGCTCTTGTGTGCCAAGTCGAAAAAAGAGGCGGATGTTCTGGCGGGAGATTTGAAGGCGCTCAATGATAACCGCAAGGATTTGACGGCTCTTGCAGTGGAGCAGGCGATTTCACTGGTGGAGGAGTCGGGTCTCAAGGAGGATAAGGTGCTGGTGGTTTATCTGCCAGACTGCCATGAGAGTCTGGCGGGGATTGTTGCAGGGCGTATTCGAGAGAAGTTCTATAAGCCGGCGTTTGTACTGACGAAGGCTGAGGAAGGCGTCAAAGGTTCTGGACGCTCGATTGAAAGTTACCATATGTATGAGGCGCTTCATGAGTGTAAGAGTCTGCTCACTCGTTTCGGCGGACATAAGATGGCAGCAGGGGTTTCGCTTTGTGAGGAACACATTGAGGACTTTCGGCGTATGTTGAATGAGGGTGCAAGTCTTGAGGATATAGATTTTGTAGAGAAGGTATCGATTGATTTGCAACTGCCATTTCGCTATGTGGACATTGCATTTGTAGAGGAGTTAAAACGTTTAGAGCCATTTGGCAAAGGGAATGAGAAACCGCTTTTTGTAGAGAAAGACATTCGAGTATTAAGAACGCAAAAGGTTGGCAAGAATCAAAATGTATTAAAGCTTCGGGTGCAGGATGCGTCGGGTACGGTGGTAGACGCTGTATATTTTGGAGATGTTGCGCGATTTGAGGCGTATTTAGTGGAGCATTGTAATAAGCTGGCGATGACTTATTATCCGACGCTTAACAGTTATCAGGGACGTACGTCTGTGCAGCTTATCATTCAGAATTATCAATAGCAAGAGTGATTGAAAAATTGCGCGAATGGTGCTATACTATGTTATATTTTGGCGTTAGAGGGGCAAAATGATGGCGGATGAGAGAAGTTTGGAAAAAGCGTATAGCGGACGAGAAATGGTCGACGGGCATTTCGTGAAGTCGCCGGAGGATTATCAGGATCCGAAGAAGCTGCACGATGTGTTGATGGCGCGCGTACAGAAGTATCATCCATCCGATGATCTCTCGATGATTGAGAAGGCGTACGAGATTGCCTACCACGCACACGAGGGACAGTATCGGAAGTCCGGCGAGGCATATATCATTCACCCACTTTGGGTAGGAATTATCCTTGCGGATTTGGAGTTGGATAAGGAGACAATTGTAGCGGGAATTTTGCACGATGTCGTGGAAGATACCGTGATGACAGAAGAAGAGATTCAGGAGATTTTCGGCGAAGAGGTTGCGCTTTTGGTAGATGGAGTGACAAAGCTGGGCCAACTCTCCTACGCGACAGATAAATTAGAAGTGCAGGCAGAGAACCTGCGTAAGATGTTTCTTGCGATGGCAAAGGATATTCGCGTTATCTTGATTAAGCTTGCAGACCGTCTGCACAATATGCGTACTTTGGAATTTATGCGACCGGAAAAGCAGCAGGAGAAGGCGCGCGAGACCTTAGATATCTATTCACCGATTGCACAGAGGCTTGGTATTTCCAAGATTAAGACAGAGCTTGATGATTTGTCGTTGGAGTATTCTAAGCCGGACGTATTCTCTGATTTGGTGCAGCAGATTGATGCGCGCAAAACACAGCGTGAGGAGTTTGTCGCACAGATTGTAGAAGAAGTGTCTGAACATATGAAGAATGCGAACATCAAGGCTGAGATTAAGGGGCGTGTGAAGCATTTCTTTAGTATTTATAAGAAGATGGTGAATCAGGATAAGACGGTAGATGAGATTTATGACTTGTTTGCCGTGCGTATTATTGTGGATTCGGTGAAGGATTGTTATGCGGCGCTGGGTGTGATTCATGAGATGTACACGCCGGTTCCGGGACGTTTTAAGGATTATATTGCGATGCCAAAGCCCAATATGTATCAGTCCTTGCATACGACCTTAATGAGCTCGGTGGGACAGCCGTTTGAGATTCAGATTCGTACGGCTGAGATGCACAAGACGGCGGAGTATGGTATTGCTGCGCATTGGAAGTATAAGGAGACCGGAGACAGCCAGAAGAGTGAGGCAACGCAGGCTGAGGAGAAGCTGACGTGGCTTCGCCAGATTCTGGAATGGCAGCAGGATGCGGACAATCGAGAGTTCTTAAGCCTCTTAAAGGGCGGGTTGGATTTGTTTGCCGAAGATGTGTATTGCTTTACACCGAACGGGGATGTAAAGAACTTGCCAAAGGGGTCGAATCCAGTGGATTTTGCCTATGCGATTCACAGCGCAGTCGGCAATAAGATGGTAGGCGCCCGTGTCAATGGCAAGATGGTGAACATTGACTACGAGATTCAGAACGGTGACCGTATTGAGATTCTGACTTCGCAGAATTCGCGGGGGCCGAGCCGAGACTGGTTGAATATTGTCAAGAGCACGCAGGCACGCAACAAGATTAACCAGTGGTTTAAGAAGGAACTAAAAGAAGAGAATATTATTCGCGGCAAGGAGCTTTTGCTGGCATATTGCAAGAGCAAAGCCTTAGTGTACAGCGACTTGGCAAAGCCAAAATATATGCAGGTAGTGCAGAGAAAGTATGGCTTTAAGGAATGGGATGGCATTCTTGCGACAATCGGTCACGGTGGATTGAAGGAAGGACAGGTGGTGAACCGCCTTCTGGAAGAATATATGAAAGACCACAAGGAAGTCCTCACAGATGACAAGATTGTGGAACGCGTAAAAGAAGCTGCGAAGAAGACCGCACATGTGACGAAGTCAAAGAGCGGCATTGTTGTGAAGGGTATTGACGATATGGCGGTACGTTTTTCGAGATGTTGCAACCCGGTTCCGGGAGACGAGATTGTCGGTTTTGTGACGAGAGGACGAGGTATGTCCATTCATCGAACGGACTGTGTCAATATTCTGAATCTGCCGGAGGTAGACCGCAATCGTCTGATTGCCGCTGAGTGGGAAGCCTCGATGACGGAGGACAGTGGAGAGTATACGGCAAGTATTCGTATTTATTCGACGAACCGTCAGGGACTTCTGATGGAAGTGTCTAAGGTGTTTACGGAGAATCAGATTAACATTGACAGTATCAATACGCATACAAGTAAGCAGGGCGTGGTGACCATCGAGCTTAGCTTCGTGATTGGCGGCCGTGAGCCTTTGCAGAGATTGATAGAGAAGTTGCGACAGATTGTTGGCGTACTGGATATTGAGCGTGCAGCAGGGTAGAGAGATGAAGGTAGAGAGATTTGTATTAGGTTCGATGGGAACCAACTGTTATTTTTTGAAAAATGAAGAGAGCAAAGAGCTGGTGATTGTAGACCCGGCAGTTTGCTCGGAGTATCTGGTAAGCTATGTGCGCACAGAGGGCTACACGCCGAAGGCAATTCTGCTGACGCATGCCCATTTTGACCATGTGATGGGAGTCAATGGCTGGGTAAGGGAATTTGACCTTGCGGTATATCTTCACGAGGAAGAAAAAGAGATACTGGCAGACCCGCGTCTGAATCTGTCACAGATGTTTGGTGCAGGATATGTTTATGAAGCGGCCGTAGGTCTGCAAGATGGCGAGGAGCTTGTCCTTGCGGGCATCCCATTCCGGGTGATTCATACACCGGGTCATACGAAGGGTGGTTGCTGTTACTATGTGGAGAGCGAGGGAGTGCTGCTGAGCGGTGATACTCTGTTTTGCCAGAGTGTCGGTCGCAGTGATTTCCCGACAGGGGATATGGACACGCTGGCAGCGTCCATTCGTGAGCGTTTGTTTTGTTTGCCGGAGGATGTGATGGTGTATCCGGGTCACGACAGACAGACTTGTATTGCAGATGAGAAGCGTTTGAATCCATTTGTATAAAAAGATTCTAGGATGAGGTGGACTATGATTCAGATTCAGGTGAATCATGAGATGTTTGCGTATGATATGTATCATATTACGAAGGCATTTTGCCCGAAGGAGAACATATCACAGGAGCTCGATACGGCTTGCGCAAATGCAGTTGAGATTGTATATGGGGCGGCACGCTTTTGTGTGTCGGAGAAGGAGCTTGCAGATATCACGGAGCGTAAGATGAAGAAGCGCTATGTGAATCGCAAGCTTTATACTTGGTTGTCGGCGTTGTTGCAAAAAGAGCTCGCGTGGGGAATCCTGACTGGAGTGCGTCCGACAAAGCTGATGATGGGGCTTTTAGAGGAGGGACTTTCTGAGGAGGAGACCCTTTGTTGGATGCAGGAGAATTATTGTGTCACCGATAAGAAGGCAAGGCTCGGACTTGCGGTGGCAAAGAAGGAAAAGGAACTGCTTTCCCGTCTGGATTATGCGGATGGCTACAGCTTGTACGTCGGCATTCCGTTTTGCCCGACAACTTGCTCGTATTGCTCTTTTACCTCCTATCCGATTTGTCAGTGGAAGGAACGGGTGGACGAGTATCTGGATGCGGTATGCAAAGAATTGTGTTTTATCGGGGAGATGGCAAGAAAGAAGCAAAAGAAGCTGAATACCGTCTATGTGGGCGGTGGGACGCCTACGACCTTAGAGCCGGAGCAGCTAGACCGCTTGCTTACTCACTTAGAGGAGAACTTTTCCTATGACGATTTGCTTGAGATTACAGTGGAAGCCGGCCGGCCGGACAGTATTACAAAAGAGAAACTGGAAGTATTGAAACAGCACAATATTGGACGAATTTCGATCAATCCGCAGAGTATGCAGCAGAAGACTTTGGATGCAGTGGGGCGCAATCACACAGTGGAAGACGTGAAGCGCGTCTTTGCGATGGCGAGAGAGCTTGGCTTTGACCATATCAATATGGACCTCATTGCAGGGCTTCCGGGTGAGACGGTGGAGGATATGCAAGATACCTTAGAGCAGATAAAAGAGCTCGCACCGGACAGCCTGACGGTGCACGCACTTGCGATGAAGCGGGCATCCAGATTGACTCGTGAGAGTAAGGTGCAGGCACAAGAGGAGATGGAGCAGGAGAGCGAGCAGCAAAAGACGGCGGAGCTTGCAGAGGCGTTGTCGCAGATGATTGAGCTGGCAGCAGACTATGCGAAAGCGATGGATTTGCATCCATATTACCTGTATAGGCAGAAAAATATTGCGGGAAATTTTGAAAATGTTGGCTATGCAAAGGTTGACAAAGCCGGAATATACAATATACTTATTATGGAGGAGAAACAATCGATTTTAGCGGTAGGCGCAGGGGCATCGACCAAGATTGTGGTTCCGGACAAGCAAGCAGTGATTGACCCCAAGACGGGCAATAAAAAGAACATTGTCCGCACGGAGAATGTGAAGGATGTCGAGCAGTATATAGCTAGAATTGATGAGATGATTGAGCGAAAAGGAGAATGGTTATGGCATTAAAGAAGAAACCGGTGACGGGCATGAAGGATATGCTTCCAAAAGAGATGGAAATCCGGGACTATGTCATTCAGATGGTAAAAGATACGTACAAGACGTTTGGATTTACGTCAATTGAGACCCCTTGTGTGGAGCACATTGAGAATCTGTGCAGCAAGCAGGGCGGAGACAACGAGAAGCTGATTTTTAAGATTTTAAAGCGCGGCGAGAAGCTTAAGATAGAGGAAGCAAAAGAAGAGATGGATGTGGTTGACGGCGGACTCCGCTATGACCTTACCGTGCCGCTCGCAAGATACTATGCGAACCACGCAAATGAGCTTCCGTCTCCATTTAAGGCGATGCAGATTGGGAATGTATGGCGTGCAGACCGTCCGCAGAGGGGACGTTTCCGCCAGTTTGTGCAGTGCGATATTGATATTTTGGGTGAGGCAAGCAACCTTGCAGAGATTGAACTTATTCTTGCGACGACGGCTATGCTTGGAAAGTTGGATTTCCACAACTTCACCGTATGCATCAATGATAGGAATATCTTAAAGGCGATGGCTGCATACAGTGGATTCCGCGAGGAAGATTACGATGAAGTATTTATCATCTTGGACAAGATGGACAAGATTGGTGCAGAGGGCGTGGCAAATGAGCTGCATGCGCTCGGCGCTTACACACAGGAGAACGTAGATACCTACCTTGCGTTGTTTGATGAGATTAGTGAGGATATCGAAGGCATTCGTTTCTGCCGCGAGAAGCTCGCAGGATTCTTGGATGTCAAGATTGCAGATGGTATGGAGACCATTATTTCCAGTGTGGAGGCTGCAAAGGAAGCAGATTTCACTGTGAAATTCGACCCGACTTTGGTGCGCGGCCAGTCTTACTACACTGGTACGATTTTTGAGATTCGGATGGACGAGTTTGGTGGTTCTGTGGCAGGTGGCGGTCGCTATGATAAGATGATCGGAAAGTTTACCGGTCAGGATACACCGGCGTGTGGATTTTCGATTGGATTTGAGCGTATTGCGATGCTCCTTTTGGAGAATGGCTATGCGGCGGGGAACGCCAGAGAGAAGAAGGCGTACTTGATTGAGAAGGATATGCCGAAAGAGGGACTTTTGAAGGTGCTTGCGCAGGCGAAGGCAGAACGTGAAGCCGGTAAGCAGGTTTTGATTGTAAATATGAAGAAGAATAAGAAATTCCAAAAGGAACAGTTAATCGAAGAGGGATATTCTGACATTACAGAATTTTACCGGGATTCGATTTGACATAGGAGGGAAGAAAGATGGCAGAATCAATGAAAGGCTTAAAAAGAAGTCATAGATGTGCAGAGCTTAGCAGTGCGAATATTGGCGAGACCGTTACGGTGATGGGTTGGGTACAGAAGAACCGCAACAAGGGTGGTATCGTGTTTGTAGACTTGCGTGACCGTTCAGGAATCTTGCAGTTGATTTTTGAAAATGGCAGTGTGAGTGAGGAAGATTTTGAGAAAGCAGGAAGACTTCGCAGTGAGTTTGTGATTGCGGCAGTCGGTGTGGTAGAGGCGCGTTCCGGTGCAGTGAACGAGAATTTAGCTACCGGCGAGATTGAGATTCGCGTAAATGAGCTTCGTATCTTATCGGAATCAGATACCCCTCCGTTCCCGATTGAGGAGAATAGTAAGACAAAAGAGGAGTTACGCTTAAAATATCGTTATCTGGATCTTAGAAGACCGGATTTGCAGAGCAACCTCATTATGAGAAGCAAGGTTGCGACTTTGACACGTCAGTTTTTGGATGAAGAAGGGTTCTTAGAGATTGAGACCCCGATTTTGGTGGGAAGTACACCGGAGGGTGCAAGAGACTATCTCGTACCGAGCCGTGTGCATCAGGGAAGCTTTTATGCGCTTCCGCAGTCGCCGCAGCTGTTCAAGCAGCTCCTTATGTGTTCAGGATATGACCGTTATTTCCAGATTGCAAAATGTTTCCGTGATGAGGATTTGCGTGCAGACCGTCAGCCGGAATTTACGCAGATTGATATGGAGCTTTCTTTCGTGGATGTGGATGATGTGATCGATGTCAATGAGAGATTACTTGCCAGAATTTTCAAAGATATTTTGAATGTAGAAGTACCGCTTCCGATTCCAAGAATGACTTGGCAGGAGGCGATGGATCGTTTTGGTTCCGACAAGCCGGATATCCGTTTTGGTATGGAGCTTGTGGACGTTTCGGAGACGGTAAAGAATTGTGACTTTGTTGTATTTAAGGGCGCTTTGGAGAACGGCGGAAGTGTGCGTGGTATCAATGCCAAAGGGCAGGGCGAGATGCCGCGTAAGAAGATTGACAAGCTGGTGGATTTTGCGAAAGACTTTGGCGCAAAAGGTCTTGCTTACATTGCAATTCAGCCAGATGGCAGTGTGAAATCTTCCTTTGCAAAGTTTATGACAGAAGAAGAGATTGCAGCACTGATTCAAAAGATGGATGGAGAGAACGGAGACTTACTTCTCTTTGCAGCAGATAAGAATAAGGTTGTTTGGGATGTGCTTGGCAACCTGCGTCTGGAGCTTGCACGCCAGTTAGAGATTTTGGATAAGGGCGAGTACAAGTTCCTGTGGATAACCGAATTTCCGCTGTTAGAGTGGAATGAGGAACAGAACCGTTTCCAGGCAATGCACCACCCATTTACGATGCCGATGGATGAAGATTTACAGTATATTGACAGCGATCCGGGCCGCGTGCGCGCGAAAGCGTACGATATCGTATTGAACGGTACGGAGCTTGGCGGTGGTAGTGTGCGTATCTTCAACCATGACATTCAGAATAAGATGTTTGAGGTGCTCGGATTTACACCGGAGCAGGCAGAGGAACAGTTTGGATTCCTTCTCAACGCATTCAAATACGGAGTTCCGCCACACGCAGGACTCGCCTATGGTTTGGACCGCCTGATTATGCTGATGGCAAAAGAAGACAGCATTCGTGATGTCATCGCTTTCCCGAAGGTGAAGGATGCTTCTTGCCTGATGACAGAGGCGCCAACCAGAGTAGAGCAGAAGCAGCTGGACGAGCTGGGAATTGCACTGGTGAAGACGGAGTCAGAGGAATAAAAGAAAGTAGTGAGAAGGGGCTGTTTTGCGACAGCCCCGTTTTCTTTTATGCAGATAATGATTTGAAACCCTGCTTGGATTTCTTCATCCTTGATATTCGTTTTGAAAAAGACGATACGGTTGTGCTTATAGAAACAAAGCAATCCTTCAAAAAATCCGATGAAGCTCAACTTGATGAATATTTGCAGCAAGAACGAGTATTGCACTACGGTATCTTTAGTAAATCGTAAACCACTAAATTTTCTTAGAACTATTGACTTTTGTTTTTAAGTGATTTATAATTTAGTAAATCGTAATCCACTAAATTGTTTTATGGAGGTAATGCAATGTTTATAGGTCGTGAAAATGAAATCAATACACTGAACCGACTTTATTCTTCTGATAAATTTGAGTTCGCAGTTATCTACGGACGTCGTCGAGTAGGTAAGACTGCCCTCATCAGCGAGTTCACAAAAGAAAAAGATACCATCTTCTTTACCGGTGTCGAAACCAGTGCAAAACAAAATCTTGACAACTTTTCAAGATGTATTATGGAATACAACACAGGGATTGCAGTAAACACTTCTTTTCCCAGTTTTCAAGATGCATTGGAATATATTTTTGAATTAGCAAAGACAAAAAGAATTGTTCTCGTTATTGATGAATACCCTTATGTAGCTCGAGCGTCTAAAAGCCTTGCTTCCACGCTTCAACTTTTGATTGACAAAAACAAAGATACTTCAAAACTGTTTTTGATTCTTTGTGGTTCGTCTATGTCATATATGGAAGACCACGTATTGGCATATAAAGCACCTCTTTATGGAAGAAGGACTGCACAATTCAAAATTAAACCTTTTGATTTTTTTGAAACTTGCAGTTATCTTAAAAACTTTTCTGATGAAGACAAGGGTCTTGCCTACGGAATTATTGGTGGAACACCTCAGTATTTAATGCAGTTAAATGACAAACTTTCTATTGAAGATAACATAAAACACACACATCTTAATCCCTCATCTTTCATCTATGAAGAACCAAACAATCTGTTGAAGCAAGAGGTTCGTGAACCTGCAATTTATAATGCGGTTATCACAGCGATTGCCACAGGTTCTTCTAAAATGAATGAGATTTCAAGTAAGATTGGCGAGGACACCAGTGTATGTGCCACCTACATTAAAAATTTGATTACACTTGGAATTGTAAAAAAGGAATCTCCTTACGGAGAGAAATCCAGTCGCAAGACTATTTACTCTATCGAGGATAATATGTTTCGTTTTTGGTATCGTTTTGTACCGGAAAACACGTCTATCATTTCTCGTGGTGCAACGAATTTAGCTTATCAAAGAGTTGCTCCAGAACTGTCACATTATATGGGTGCCGTGTTTGAGGACATCTGCAAACAGTATCTATGGAAACTGCTTCTTGAAGGAAAATGTGCTGTGAATTTTAGTGATATTGGTCGTTGGTGGGGTACAAATCCGAAAACAAAGAGCCAAGAAGAAATTGATATTATGGGTATAGATAAGGACTCCGCCTTATTTGCTGAGTGCAAATGGACAAACGCAAAAGTAGATATCGGTGTCCTTGAAACACTTGTTGAGCGAAGTGAGCTGTTCTATCACATAGATAAGCATTACTATTTATTTGCAAAAACAGATTTTACAAAAGCTTGTATTGATAAAGCCAACGAGATGGGCAATGTGACACTTGTTAAGTATGCAGACATACTGAAATGAATTATAGGGAACTTTTTGGTTGATACCTTCCAAAAAGTTCCCTATAGTTTTACCTAAACACAATTTCCTTATTTACAATTTCTCTTACCCTTTCACAAATATTGTTCATACACTGAATCCATATGCCGATGTGATACTCTTTTTCATCATCAATTTCGATGTTTGGTAGAACATAATCGCCTTGTTGCTCATAGCCTTTGCCTGTGGTTTCGTAAATAGTTGTCATTGAATTTTACCTCCGTTTTTTATTGCGCTTTCATTTTAACGGAGATATTTTCAAAAGACCAATGTGCCGATTGCACGTAGAAAAAAGGCACTAACCTTTCGATTAGTACCTTCATTCCACCTTGCAATGCCTGTGTTTATTGACTTTTTGAAATACTGCCTTATAAACACAAAGCAAATGGTTGCAAGACGATTTTAATCTTGAAAGAGGAAAGCTTTCTTAGTATAATAAGAGAAATTCGTCAAGGGGAGTAATAGACAAAATGATACAGTTACTATTAGTTATGATTTATCTTGCCTTTATTAGCTTGGGACTGCCGGATTCTGTGCTTGGTGCAGCTTGGCCTTCTATGTATGGTGAGTTTGCTGTGCCGGTATCTTGTGCAGGGATAGTTTCAATGATTATTGCAGGCGGTACGATTATTTCCAGTCTGCAAAGCGACCGCATGACCAAAAAGTTGGGTGCTGGCGTGGTGACCGCAATCAGTGTGTGTATGACGGCAATTGCATTATTTGGATTTTCAATGAGCACTTCCTTTTGGATGTTGTGTCTGTGGGCGATTCCCTACGGGCTTGGCGCCGGCGCTGTAGATGCGGCTCTCAATAATTTTGTGGCCTTGCACTATGCGAGTCGGCATATGAGCTGGTTACATGCGATGTGGGGAGTCGGTACCATTATTGGCCCAAACATTATGGGATATGTGCTTACCGGTGGGCAGAGTTGGAATGTGGGATATCGTTGGATATCGCTGATACAGATTGTGTTGAGTGCATTGCTTTTTATCAGTCTCCCTCTTTGGAAACAGAAAGCGACACCGGCGATGGGGCTTCGGAAGAGAAAACAGAGCAAATAGACCAGCCAATACCATTGCTTGAAGTTTTTAAAATACGAGGTGCAAGGGAAGTAATCTTAACTTTCTTTTGCTATTGTGCTTTGGAACAGACGGCGATGCTTTGGGCGGGAAGTTACCTTGTGCTTCATAATGGCATTCCGGCAGAAGAGGCGGCGGGCTTTGCCAGCATCTTGTTTATCGGGCTTACTGTGGGGCGTATGTTGAATGGATTTTTGACTTTCAGATTGAACGATACGCAGATGATTCGTATTGGTGAGGCTATTTTAACAGTAGGTTGTTTCGTGCTATTTTTGCCGTATGGGAAGACCGTGAGCTTGGTCGGTATGGTATTGATTGGGTTAGGCTGTGCACCGATTTATCCGTGCATCATTCATTCTACACCGGCGCGTTTTGGCGCAGATAAGTCTCAGTCTTTGATTGGTGTACAAATGGCAAGCGCCTATGTTGGTACTTGCTTGATGCCGCCGTTGTTTGGGGTGCTTGCAAACCATATCAATGTGGCACTTTTACCGGTATACTTGCTCGTGCTATTGGCATTGATGATTGTGGGATATGAGGTGCTGGAGAAAAAGACAGTTGAAAGAGGATAATAAAAAAGCGGCAGATTTGCCGCTTTTTGTTATGTACCTAATATCCTAATTCCTCGCCAACCAAAATTACTTTGATACGCCCCTTGTGACGTGAGTGTCTTGTGATGACATATTGACAGCACATACAATCTTCTGAATGACAGTCGCCACAGTGTCCCAGCTTGTTGCACGGTGTGCGTGTACCAAGTCTGGCAGCATTTGGTGGGGCTGCATAGATGCCGATTCGCTCGATGCCGGCATCAATACTTTCAACGACTTTGTTCATACCCGCGATGACGAGTACGTGTTCAGGACCGTGAATTAGGCAGGCAACTCGATTTCCGTTGCCATCTACGTTGATAAGTTCTCCGTCTACCGTGATTGCGTTGGTGCTCATCAAGAAATAATCAGCAGCCATCGTCTCTAGAAAACAGGCTTTTCTTTCCACCGGTGTCGTTGCAAGAGAACGGTCAATAAAATGCAGAGTCTCGGATTGCTGGATGGCATCTAGGAGACCACATTCGCTGATTGTCTGTGCACCGCCCATACCGACAGTTTTCGCATCCTTCATCAAATCCATTGCTAAGGCAGTAGCCTCTTCTTTCGTATCACAATAGAAAGCTTCCATATTGCGTTCTTTCAAATTTTGAATCATACTTTTTGCCAGCTTGGCGTAGGCTTGCTTTTTCGGTGTCATAATGATTCCTCCTTGTTTACTGATAAGTCCATTATATGCACAAGAAGTCCTGATTTCAAGCAAGAAGCAGAAGTTTCTCCACTTGGTTAAAAAAATTTCAAAAAAGGCATTGACAAAGCAGCACTTCCCAAGTATAATAACTTTTGTTCGGTTGATGAATCGGATATGCACGAGTGGCTCAGTGGTGGAGTATCGCCTTGCCAAGGCGAGGGTCGCGGGTTCGAATCCCGTCTCGTGCTTTTAACTTTTAAAAGAAAGTGCTTAGAAACGCTGGTTTCTAGGCACTTTTTCTTTTTGCAAATATAAAAATGGGAGCGGAAATGAGATAAATGTTACAGATTTTTATCAACTTTCTGCATAAGTGCTTCCTGCAATACTTGTGAAAAATTAAGATTCATTGCAGTAGCAGCTTCGTTTAACCATTCTGGAATAGAAAGCGTTTTTTTGATGGCTTTATTGTTATACATTTTTCGATATGTCATTGTGTCAGCCGAAATCAGATTAACAAATTCTTTGTCACTAATTTTAATAGAACCAACAGAAGTAGGAGTTGGTATTACTTTTTGTTCGTGTTCATATCCATACATCGTAAGAGCGAGCACATCTTGGGCCATTAAAAGGGCGTCCGCCAAATCATCCCCACAGGTATAGCAACCTTCCAAATCCGGAAAATTTACAGAATAGCCACCATCGTCTTCGGGAGTGAATACTGCCGGATATACATATTTGTTCATAATGAGTCTCCTTTCAAATTTGCGTGTAGCGAGAAATTTATTCAATTCCTGCATCCCTCATAATATTTTTTAGTGTTCCAACTTTTACCTCTTCTTTATGCCTCGGCACAGCAAACTGTCTATTTGTTTTAGGACTGTACCATATGTCGTGATTGCTGCCGTGTCGAAGTAGGTAGCAGTGATTTGTCTTTAGCTTCTTGAGTAATTCGTTAGTTCTCATGAAAATCTCCTTTCGACAATAGTATTATATTACGTAATATTACGTGTGTCAACGAAATAATACGTGATATTACGTATATTTAATAAAAATTTGAGAATTTTGTCTACTGTATTGCTAGGAACTTATCTGAGGTAAAATTGATTTGTAACACAATGTGTGTAACTTAGAATACTACAAATGGCTAAGAGGTACAAGTGAAAGCGGATAGATTATGAATTTTTTCTTTACGCATTCGTGCATCTATGTTACAATCAAACACAACAAGAGCAGAGTAAGAGTGTGTGCGTTAAGTACCGATTGGACGGGGAGTTGCCAATCGGACGAAAAGGAATCGGCAAGTCGTCGGTGCCTTGCGGTACATATTCTGCATCCCGCTGTTACACATAACAGATATCGATATTCATACCTGCTGTGCGTAGCTTAAGGACTACTGCAAAGGAGGTATTTTTTTATGAGAGAAAATCGAAGACTGACAAGCCGTCTGGCATTGAATGCGATATTTATCGCACTTTACATTGTGCTTTCTATGCTGGCAATCACGATAGGTGGATTGAAGATTACATTTGAGCATTTCCCGGTGATTCTATGTGCAGTTTTGTATGGGCCGGTGGATGCAATCTTGGTTGGGACAATGGGGGAGCTGTTTAATCAGCTTACATCCTTTGGTTTAACTCCCACAACCTTGCTTTGGATATTGCCGATTGTATTTCGCGGAGCCTGCATCGGTATATGTGGGAAGGTACTTGCAAAGTGGATGAGTCCGATTGCTATTTTACAGAAAAAGATTCCAGTGTGTTTCCTTTCCATATGTATTTTAAGTGGCATTGTGAGTTCTGCGTTGAACACGTTTGCGTTCTATGTTGATTCCAAGATGTTTGGCTACTATTCGTATGTGCTGGTATTTGGTTCGCTCATAGCGAGGCTTGCACTTGGTGTCGTTACTTCCGTGATAATCGGGTATTGTGTAAAGACGGTTTTGTATGCCTTGCGAAAGGCAAATTATGTATAAGGAGTAGAGGTAGTATGACGGCAGAACAGGCAATTTCATATATACATTCTATGGTGTGGAACCGGCGTGCCACCGGATATGAGCATGCCAGAATTTTGTTGGAGAAGATGGGGAATCCTGAAAAGTCTTTAAAATACATTCACATTGGCGGTACCAATGGGAAAGGGAGTACAGCGGTGATGCTGGCTTCGGTGTTACAGAAGGCAGGCTATAAGACAGGGCTTTACACTTCGCCCTATATTTATCGATTCAACGAGCGTATACGGATAAATGGGGAGGAAATCAGCGATGCGGATTTGGCAGAGGTTACGGAGTACGTCAAAGGCTTTGTAGATACCTTGCCCGAGTGTCCCTCTGAATTTGCCCTTGTGTGTTGCATTGCTTTTGCATATTTTGCAAAGCAGGAATGCGATATCGTGGTTTTGGAAGTTGGTATGGGCGGTGAGAAGGATTCCACCAATGTCATTGCGTGTCCGGAGCTTGCGATTCTGACAAATATCGGTTTGGATCATACGGAGTATCTGGGAGATACGTTAGAAGAGATCGCGAAGACCAAAGCCGGTATTTTAAAACACGGCGGCGATGCAGTCATATATCCCAATACGCCATCTGTAGAGGGGATTTTAAAAGAGATTTGCAAGGAAAGAGAGATAAGATATGTATTTCCGGACTTCGGTGCAATTGCTTTAAAAGAACATTCTTTAGAAGGACAGTGCTTTTCTTATCGTGGGCAGGAGGCGCTTTCCCTTGCACTTCTTGGACAGCATCAATTAGAAAATGCAGCCGTTGTGCTGGAGGCAGTGGCTATACTGCGACAGAAGGGATGGAAGATTACAGAAGAGCAGCTGCGACAAGGTTTGCAGGAGGTCAGATGGCCGGGCAGATTTGAGGTGATGTCGAGGGAGCCTTTGTTTATCGTAGATGGAGGACACAATCCACAGTGCATTGAGGCGCTTTCTGAAGGGATACAGGATTACCTCGCAGACCGTCGTATCATTGCAATTACTGGGGTGATGGAGGATAAGGATTATCTGGAGATGTACAGACAGGTTATGCCGCATATTTCAGAGTTTGTGTGTGTGACCCCGCCGAGTCCAAGAAGTATGAAAGCAGAAAAGCTTGCCAAGAAGCTTCGGAGTTTGGGCGCAAAGGCAAGTGCCTGTGATTCGGTAAAAGAGGCGATTGCTTTGGCGCTACAGCTTGCAGGAAGTGATGGGGCTGTTCTGTGTTTTGGGTCTTTGTATGCGGTTGGTGAGATACGCGCGTCTTTTGAGGAGCTTATAAGATAGGAAAAGATTGTGGAAATCAGTTTTTTGTGTTAGAATGGAGTACATATTTTAGGAGGGTACAGAGATGAGTTATGCGGACAAAGTGTTTATTGATATGTGCAGAGATATCATTGACAATGGGGTGAGCACAGAAGGCGAGAAGGTACGCCCGAAGTGGGAGGATGGTTCTTATGCCTATACAGTGAAGAAGTTTTGCGTGGTGAATCGTTATGATTTGTCGAAGGAGTTTCCGGCACTGACCCTCAGAAGAACCGGTATTAAGAGCTGTGTCGATGAAATTCTCTGGATTTGGCAGAGAAAGTCGAACAACATCCATGATTTGAAGCCGCATATCTGGGACAGCTGGGCAGATGAGGATGGCTCGATTGGAAAAGCATATGGCTATCAGTTGCAGGTGAAACACCAATATAAAGAGGGGATGATGGACCAAGTAGACCGTGTCATTTACGATTTGAAGAATAATCCATACAGCCGTCGCATTATGACCAATATCTATGTGCATCAGGATTTGCATGAGATGAATCTCTATCCCTGTGCTTACAGTATGACCTTTAATGTAACGAAGAAGCCGGACAGTGACAAGCTGGTGCTGAATGCCATTTTGAACCAGCGCTCGCAGGACGTTTTGGCGGCGAATAACTGGAATGTATGCCAGTATGCCGTGTTGGTGCATATGCTTGCGCAGGTTTGCGATATGCAGGTTGGAGAGCTGGTGCACGTCATTGCAGATGCGCATATTTATGACAAGCACATTCCGCTTGTGGAGGAGTTGATATCCAGAGAGCCACAGCCGGCACCGAAGTTCTGGCTGAATCCCGAGATTAAGGATTTCTATGATTTTACACCGGAGGATGTGCGGCTGGATGACTATGTGACAGGACCGCAGATTCAGAATATTCCAATTGCAGTATAGGAGAAAGTCGGATGAATTTAATTGTTGCAGTAGATGAGAATTGGGCAATCGGGATGCAGAACAAGCTGCTTGTGAGCATTCCGGCTGATATGAAGTTTTTCCGTGAGACGACGATGGGAAAAGTCGTTGTGATGGGAAGAAAGACATTGGAGAGCTTTCCGGGTGGACAGCCCTTAAAGAAAAGAACGAATATTGTTTTAACGAGAGACAAGAAGTATCAAGTCAAGGACGCGATTGTGGTGCATACCGTAGATGCCTTGCTTGCAGAGTTACAGCAATATGATGAGCAAGAGATTTATGTGATTGGCGGAGAGAGTATTTACAGACAGCTTTTGCCATATTGCAAGGTGGCGCATGTGACAAAGGTGCATCACAGCTACGAGGCGGATACCTATTTTCCGAATCTCGATGAGATGGAAGACTGGGAGATTACGGGCATTAGCGAGGAACAGACCTATTTTGATTTGGAATATGAGTTTGTTCGTTACGAGAGAGTACAATAAAGTTTAGAGGTGACAGTATGTCAAAGATTTCAGGAAATAAGCTGCTGGTAAAGGCGTTGCAGGAAGAAGGGGTAGAGATTTTATTTGGCTATCCGGGAGCAGCAACGATTGATATCAGTGATGAATTATATAAGCAGGATGACATTCGCGTGATTTTGCCGCGACATGAGCAGGCGTTGGTTCACGCGGCGGATGCCTATGCGCGCTCTACGGGAAAGGTGGGCGTATGCTTGGTGACCAGCGGGCCGGGCGCGACGAACATCGTGACAGGACTTGCGACCGCAAATTATGACAGTGTGCCGCTTGTGTGCTTCACCGGTCAGGTTGCAAAGAATCTGATTGGAAATGATGCGTTCCAAGAGGTGGATATTGTCGGCATTACCCGAAGCATTTGCAAATGGGGTGTGACGGTACAGAAGCGTGAAGATTTGGGCCGCATTATCAAAGAGGCCTTTTACATTGCAAGGACGGGAAGACCGGGCCCGGTAGTGATTGATTTGCCGAAGGATGTGATGGCAGAGCTGGGAGATGCAGAATACCCGGAGACCGTCAATATTCGCGGATATAAGCCGAGTATGGGTGTACATATCGGACAGGTAAAGCGTGCGATTGCGATGTTGGAGAAAGCCCGCAGACCACTCTTTTTGGTGGGCGGCGGTGTGAATATTGCAGGTGCGAACGAAGCGTTTACGAAGCTTGCGGAAGTAACGAATGTGCCGGTTGTATCGACTATTATGGGACGCGGTGCGATTCCGACAAACCACCCGTTGTTTATTGGAAATCTTGGTATGCATGGTATGTATGCTGCGAATGTAGCTGTCAATCAGTGTGATTTGTTATTCTCGATTGGCACACGTTTCAATGACCGTATTACTGCAAAGGTGCATGAGTTTGCGCCGAAGGCGAAGATTGTCCATATTGATATCGATACGGCATCTATTTCGAGAAATGTACACGTAGACGTGCCGATTGTTGCAGATGCAAAAGAGGCAATCGAGAAGATGCTGGAATATGTGAAGGAAGTTGACACAGCGAAGTGGCTTGAGAAGATTGCCGGCTGGAAGGCAGAATATCCGCTTTCTGCCTGCGACAAGCCGGGATTGACGCCGCAGAAGATTCTGAATACGATCAATGAGACTTTTGATGAGGCGATTGTTGTAACAGACGTAGGACAACACCAGATGTTCACCACCCAATATTTGGAATTGACACCGGGTAAGAAGCTGTTGACTTCCGGTGGTCTTGGAACGATGGGCTATGGCTTTCCGGGAGCCTTAGGAGCAAAGCTTGGTAACCCGGACACACCGGTGATTATGATTTCCGGTGATGGGGGTATGCAGATGAATATCCAAGAGTTTGCAACGGCTGTTCTGCAGGAGCTGCCGGTGATTCTCTGTGTGTTCAATAATACCTATCTGGGTATGGTGCGTCAGTGGCAGCAGTTATTCTACAATAAGCGGTATTCGATGACCTGTTTGCGTGCGGGCAAGGCATGTGATGGCAAATGCAAGGACAAGGATTTTGAATGTCCGCCATACACACCGGATTTTGTAAAGCTGGCTGAGAGCTATGGGGCAAAAGGAATTCGTGTGTTTGAACCGGAGGAGATTCGGGCGGCTTTGGAAGAGGCGAAGCAGAATACCAAGACGCCGACTTTGATTGAGTTTATCATCCATCCGGATGACATTGTGTATCCGATGGTAAAGCCGGGCGGAACGCTGGAAGATTTGATTATGGATTGTTAGGAGGCGTAGGAAGATGAATGGTTCAACGATGAAAAAGAGATGGATTTCCCTGTTCGTGGAGAATCAGGTGGGTGTACTTCCGAAGATTTCCGGTTTGTTTTCCGGGAAGCTGTACAATCTGGACAGTTTGAGTGTAGGACAGACGGAAGACCCTACGGTGTCTCGTATGACAATTGCAACGGTCAGTGACGATGAGACTTTTGAGCAGATTAAAAAGCAGCTCAATAAGATGGTTGAGGTCATCAAGGTTTTGGACTTTACAGATTGTTCTGTATGTATGCGAGAGTTGCTGTATGTAAAAGTAAAAAAGTGTTCCCGTCACGATAAGCAGGAAGCATTCCAGATAGCAGGTGCATTCGAGGGTACAATTGTAGATTATGGAAAAGACAGTGTGCTGGTGCAGTTCTTGCACTCGGCGACCAAGAATGATGCGATTATCAAATTGATGAAGGAGCAGTTTCAGTCGATTGAAGTGGTGCGCGGCGGCAGCGTCGGCATCGAGGCAATCAGTATGACGCAGAGATAGAATTTCAGACAAAAAGTGCAGGTGATTTAATCACGCTGCACTTTTTCTTTGCGGTATTTTTGCGGTGAGAGTCCGAACTGTTCTTTGAATGCCTTACTGAAGGAATAGGCAGAGGAGTAGTTCAACATCTCAGCAATCTCAATGAGCTTCAATTTGTTTTCTAAAATCAGTACGCGGGCAGTCTCCAGTTTTCGTTCACGATAATATTGCGCCAGAGTAAGGCCGGTAGTCTTTTTGAAAATTGTGGAGAGATAGCCGTAACTATAATCAGTAATCTCGGATAATTCATCTAATTTTTTCAGAGAATAGATATGTGTATCTATGTAGTTCATCAGTTGATAACATAGTGTCTCTGCGGAGGTGACGGCAGAGGAATGAGATTTTGAAGCATTTTTTCGAAAATCTCGGACTATGTAAATCAAGGTTTGCCGAAAAACAGATGAAAGCAATTCGTTGGAGTAGAGCCCTTTATTGTTGAGCTCTGCAATGGCATTGCTGATGAGCTGTGGAATAAAGGGATTTTCAAATACACGGGTTTCCGGCGAATACGAATACTGCATAATCGTCTCAAAGTCATTTTGGAAGAGAACGGATTTTGGAGAAAATGCAAAAAAGTCATATTTCAATGGGTCTTTTGCGTCAGACTCCAACTTGTGTGCATCACAGGGCATCGAAAGATAGATGTCCCCGCGTTTGACTTTCGTGGGAATTCCGTTGGTACTGATGATTCCGCTGCCGCCGGTCACAATGGTGAGTTCAAATAGGTTCGTGTGCATATGTGTGTCGATGACAGTCGTGCTGTTCGCATAGAGTCTCCCAATCTGTGAAACATAGATTTCATCAAATTCCAAAGGATTGTCCAGATAGATGCGTTCCATATGGTAATTGAGATTCATAGTATGACCACCTTTCTGTAGTTAATAATGACATCAAAAAATGCTTTTGACAAGCAAAATATGAAAAAATATTATGTTTTTACTGAGATGATGATATTTACACCGAAAGCGTGAACCGATAGAATGGTATTTATGATGAGTACAAATGCGCGATTTTAGAGAGCCAAGAGGAGGATGTTATGAGAAAATTAAGAGTGGCCGTAATTGGTTGCGGCAATATTTCTGTGATGCACTTAGATTCGGTGATTGCATTGGAAGAGGCCACTTTGGTGGGTGTATGTGATATTAAGCCGGACCGCGCAGCGAAGGCAGCAGAGAAGTATCATACAGATGCTTATACGGATTATAATGAGATGTTTGAACAGGCAAAGCCGGATGTGGTACATCTGTGTTTGCCACACTATATTCATACAGTCGTGGCACAGGATGCGTTGAGAGCGGGCATTCACGTGCTTTCTGAGAAGCCGATGAGTATCCGCTATGAAGATGCGGTGGAGACTGTGGAATTGGGCGAAAAGTTGGGATTGAAATATGGTATTATTTTCCAGTGCAGATACAATACGCCGTCTATCCTTGTGAAAAAGAGAATCACAGAGGGACGTTTGGGAGCTGTAAAGTGCGGACGCACAACTTTGACCTGGTACAGACCGGATGATTATTATGATTCTTCAGACTGGAAGGGTACTTGGGATAAAGAAGGCGGCGGAGTTGTCATCGATCAGGCAATTCATTCCATTGATTTGGCGAACTGGTTTATTGATTCAACGCCAGTAGATGTACAGTCATCTTTGCACAATCGGAACCATGACATTATGATTGTAGAAGATAGTGCAGAAGGTTTGATTAAGTATGAGAACGGTGCAATCCTGTCTTTCTATGCGATGAACAATTACTGTATTGATGAGCCGATTGAGATTCGTCTGTACTGTGAGAACGGAACAGCTCGTCTTTCTTATGATGAGGCAATCATTGCGTATAACGATGGCGTGACAGAGCGTGTGGAGAATAAGCCGCAGGATGTGGTTGCCTATTCCGGTGGCAAGGATTACTGGGGATTCCAGCATGTCGTACAGATTCACCAGTTCTACCAAGCAGTATTGGGCAAGGAAGAACTCGAAATCAGCGGTAGAGAGGCGCTTAAGATTCAGAAGATTATCTGTGATATTTATAAGAATAACGACAATCCATTTGAAAAATAAAGATGAGAGGGGCTGTTGCAAAATAGCAAGTAAGCCACACAGGGACTCGGAGGGCAGCAAAATGCGTGCCTTTACGAGTTCCTTTTTTGTTATCTGCAATCTTCGTGCTATTTTCAAGAGATATTTTTTCAAAAAAGCATCTGACAAAAAGTTGTTTGAGCAAGCATGATGTTTCACACAATAGAGATGCACGCATTTTGCTGCCCTCCGAGTTCCTGTGTGGCTTACTTGCTATTTTGCAACAGCCCTTTTTTTCGAAAGAAATATTTGACATCAACAGCAAAAAGTACGATAATAGCCTTTATAGAGAAGGATGAACGGAGGAAGACTTATGAGTAACAAGCAGATTGATTGGGCTAATCTTGGATTTGGCTATATTCAGACGGATTATAGATACGTCTCAAATTATAAAGACGGCGCATGGGATGACGGAGTATTGACCGAAGATGCGAATATTGTATTGAGCGAATGTGCAGGTGTCTTACAGTATGCACAGACGGTTTTTGAAGGCTTGAAGGCGTACAGAACAGAGGATGGACATATCGTGACCTTCCGCCCGGACTTGAATGCAAAGCGTATGATTGACAGTGCAAAGCGTTTGGAGATGCCGGCATTTTCTGAGGAGCAATTTTTGGATGCAGTAGACAAGGTAGTTGCGGCGAATGAGGAGTTCGTGCCGCCGTATGGCTCGGGGGCTACTCTGTATCTTAGACCATATATGTTTGGGGTGAATCCGGTTATCGGTGTAAAGCCGGCGGATGAATACCAGTTCCGTATGTTCGGCACACCGGTTGGTCCATATTTTAAGGGCGGTGCAAAGCCACTTACGATTCGTGTCTGCGATTTTGACCGTGCAGCACCATGCGGAACCGGACATATCAAAGCAGGACTGAACTATGCGATGAGTTTGCATGCCATTGTGGATGCGCACAAGCAAGGCTATGATGAGAATATGTACTTGGATTCTGCGACAAGAACAAAGGTTGAGGAGACCGGTGGAGCGAACTTTATCTTTGTGACCAAAGATGGTAAGCTGGTGACACCGAAGTCAGATACGATTCTTCCGTCAATTACAAGACGTTCTCTGCTTTATGTGGCAGAGCATTACTTGGGTATGGAAGTTGAAGAGCGTGAGGTGTATCTGGAAGAGGTGAAAGAGTTTGCAGAGTGTGGTCTTTGTGGCACCGCAGCTGTTATTTCGCCGGTAGGTAAGGTTGTAGATCACGGCAAGGAGATTTGTTTCCCGAGCGGTATGGAAGCGATGGGTCCTGTGCTTCAGAAGTTGTATGATACCTTAACCGGTATTCAGATGGGAAGAATCGAAGCGCCGGAAGGTTGGATCCGTGTAATCAAATAAGAAAAGAACCGGGCGTGGCCAAAGCGGATTTGACCGCGCTCGAATTTTGAGGGAAGACGATGAAGAGGAATTTAAAGAAGCTTTTGGGGTATTATAAGCCCTATAAATTATTGTTTTTCAGCGATTTGCTTTTTGCAGTCATTGGCGCAGTTATTTCACTCGTGATTCCGTTGATTGTGCGTTATATCACGAATGAGGTTGTCTATTTGGACTATGGACAGGCGACGAAGACGATTTTAATGTTGGCACTGGTGATGATTGCACTTGTCGCGATTGCGGCAGCTTGCAATTACTTTATGGTATATTACGGACATATGATGGGAACCTATATGGAAGCCGATATGCGGAGGGATTTGTTCCAGCATTACCAGAAGCTTTCATTTACCTTTTATGATAACCAGAAGGTGGGTTCGCTCTTGTCTCGTGTGACCAGTGACCTGTTCGATATCACAGAGCTTTTGCATCATGGGCCGGAGGATATTTTTATTTCCATTATCAAGTTTGTAGGAGCGCTGGCGATACTTTTATCCATTGATGTTCCGCTCACGCTGATTACTTTTGCTTTTATTCCGCTGATGTTACTCTATGGTTTCTTCTGTAATCGCAAGATGAAGCAGGCGTTTAAGCTTAGGCGTCAACGCATTGGGGAAATCAATGGACAGATTGAGGACAGTCTTTCCGGTATTCGTGTGGTGAAGTCTTTTGCAAATGAGGAGTGCGAGCTGGAAAAGTTCCGTCAGGGGAATGAAGGCTTTGTAGAGGCAAAGCGTATGAGCTATCGCCATATGGCAAATTACTTTTCTGTACTTGACAGTCTGACCACCCTGATGACGGTGGCAGTGTTGGTTGGTGGCGTATTCTTTATGACAAAAGGGTCTTTGCAGGTGACAGATCTGCTGACCTTTATGCTCTATATCAGCAATTTTACAGAGCCGGTTAGAAAGCTGATTAACTTTACGGAGATGTTCCAGAGTGGCTATTCCGGTTTTGAGCGTTTTATGGAGATTATGGATGTAGAGCCGGATATTCAAGATAAAAAGGGTGCGCTCGCGGTGTCAAATCTAAAAGGGGATATGGTGTTTGATGATGTCTCCTTCCACTATGAGGATGCCAAAGAGCAGGTGTTGAATCACGTACAGTTGGAGGTTGCAGCAGGTGAGTACCTGGCGCTTGTGGGTGCTTCGGGAGTTGGAAAGACCACACTGTGCAGTCTGATACCTCGTTTCTACGAGGTTTCGGAGGGTGCGATTCGAATCGATGGCATCGATATTCGCGATATGAAGATGAAGGATTTGCGCAGCCAGATTGGAATTGTGCAGCAGGATGTGTATCTGTTTGCAGGTACCATTTTGGAGAATATCCGTTATGGAAGACCGAATGCTACCGATGAGGAAGTCGTTGAGGCTGCCAAGCGTGCAAATGCGCATGAATTTATTATGGGATTCCCGGATGGTTATGCATCAGATATCGGACAGCGAGGTGTCAAGCTATCCGGCGGTCAAAAGCAGCGTATTTCCATTGCGCGTGTGTTCTTAAAGAATCCGCCGATTTTGATTTTTGACGAGGCGACTTCAGCACTCGACAATGAGAGTGAGCTTGTGGTACAGCAGTCGTTAGAGAAGCTTGCCAAAGACCGTACAACTTTTGTGATTGCACATCGTTTGTCGACCATTCGAAATGCACAGCGCATTTTGGTGTTGACGGAGAATGGCATCGAAGAAGAAGGTACACATGAGGAATTGATTGCAAAAGATGGGGTATATGCGGCCCTGTATCAAGTACAATTTCGTTAGAAGGAGAGAAAAGTATGGAAGAGATTCTGTTTCAGCGGCCACAGTTGGAGCACCGTGAGTTGATAGAATCCTATTTTAAAAAATATCCGAGCCGAATCTGTGAGCGCACCTTTGTGAATGAGTATCTGTGGTGTCGCTTTTACCAAGTAACATTTGCAATTGTAAATGACACGCTGGTATTTCGTTCGGGAGAAGCGGGCTCATTTAGTTTTCCGGCGGGAGAGGCGCAAAAGGTAAGGGAGACGATTGTGCTTTTGCAAGAATATGCAGAAGAACGTGGATTTCCATTTTTACTGTATAATGTAACAACAGAATTTTTTGAACAATTAGAAGCATGGTTTCCCAATCGATTTGAGATTTTTTATGAGAGAGACTATGCGGACTATGTGTATGAGACCGAGAAGCTGGCAAGCTTGTCGGGCAAGAAATTGCATGCAAAGCGGAATCATATCAATAAGTTCAAGGCGACATATCCGAATTGGACTTACGAGGCGATGAGCGCGGAGAATGTAGAAGAGTGCTTTCAGATGGCACTTAAGTGGCGCAAGGAGAATGGCTGTGAGGACGATGAGGAGAAGAATGCAGAGATGTGCGTGACGCTCAATTCTTTGCGACTGTTTGAAGAGTTAGATTTAAAGGGCGGAATTCTGCGTATTGATGGGGATATTGTTGCCTTTACAATCGGAGAAGAGGTCAGTCCTGACACGTTTGTGGTTCACATTGAGAAGGCCTTTGGTGATATACAGGGGGCATATCCGATGATTAACCAGCAGTTTGTGCAGCATGCCTGCATAGATTATCAATATGTAAACCGCGAGGATGACACGGGAGCGGAGGGACTTCGCAAGGCGAAGCTGTCCTATTATCCGGCATTCTTGGTAGAAAAAGGAGTTGTAAAGGAGAAGGTACAATGATTGCAAAAAAGATGCAGAGTATGGTAGCAAACAGCTCGGCGATTCGTGCGATGTTTGAAGAGGGGAATCGTCTGGCAAAGATTTATGGAAGAGAGAATGTCTATGATTTTAGTCTTGGCAATCCGAATGTGCCGGCGCCGCAGGCGGTAAAGGATGCGATTATCGAATTGCTTGCAGAAGAAGACCCGGTCGTGCTGCACGGCTATACGAATAGCAATGCTGGATATGAGGATGTGCGTGCGGCAGTAGCAACGTCCTTGAATCAGAGATTCGACACAGCATTTCGCTCAAAGAATATTGTGATGACGGTTGGCGCAGCCGGCGGTTTGAATGTCGCTTTAAAGATTCTTTTGAATCCGGGAGATGAGGTAATCACTTTTGCGCCTTACTTTGGTGAATACAGAAGCTATACCTCGAATTATGATGGTGTGTTGATTGCGATTTCGCCGGACACGGAGACCTTCCAACCAAAGCTTGCTGAGTTTGAAGAGAAGATTACAGAAAAGACGAAGGCAGTGATTATCAATACGCCGAACAATCCGACCGGTGTGGTATATTCTGAGGAGACGATTCAAAAGCTTGCAGCGATTTTGGAGGCAAAGCAGAAGGAGTTCGGAACGGATATTTATTTGATTTCGGATGAGCCTTACCGTGAGCTTGCATACGATGGGGTGGAAGTGCCTTATCTGACAAAGTATTATGCAAATACGATTGTGGGTTATTCCTTTAGTAAGTCACTTTCTCTGCCGGGAGAGCGTATCGGCTATCTTGTAATTCCGGATGAGGCAGCGGACAGTGAGGACTTGCAGTCGGCAGCGAGTGTGGCGACCCGCATCTTAGGCTTTGTCAATGCGCCGACTTTGCAGCAGAAGATGGTTGTAAAATGTCTGGATGCGCAGACAGATATCTCGTACTACGACAGGAATCGCGAGACCTTATATAATGGCCTTTTGGAGTGTGGATTTGAGTGCATCAAGCCGGAGGGTGCCTTTTATCTGTTTGTGAAGTCACCGGTTGCAGATGAAAAGGAATTCTGCGCAGCGGCAAAGAAATACAATATTCTGATTGTTCCGGGAAGTTCTTTCGGATGTCCGGGCTTTGTGCGTATGGCATACTGTGTTGCCTATGAGACCATTGTGAATGCATTACCAAAATTTAAGGAGCTTGCAAAAGAATATGAAAGCATTTGAAAAAAATATCCGTAAGGTAGAGCCTTATGTGCCGGGCGAGCAGCCACAGCGTAAGGTAATCAAATTAAATACGAATGAGAATCCCTATCCACCGGCACCGGGTGTAAAGGATGCCCTATTACAGCTGGATGTAGACCGTATGCGTTTGTATCCGGATCCGACAGCAGGAAGCTTAGTACATACCTTAGCAGAATATTATGGAGTGAAGGACAGCCAAGTGTTTGTGGGAGTGGGCTCAGATGATGTGCTCGCGATGTGTTTTTTGACTTTTTTTAATTCGGACAAGCCGATTCTCTTCCCGGACATTACCTATTCTTTTTATAAGGTATGGGCAGAGCTGTATCGCATTCCCTATGCATGTCCGGCTTTGGATGATGACTTTTGCATCGTGAAAGAGGATTACTATAGGGAGAATGGTGGTATTATTTTCCCGAATCCGAATGCGCCGACTTCGATTTATGAGAATTTGGAGTTTATTGAGGATATTTTAGAGCACAACCAAGATGTCATAGTCATTGTCGATGAGGCATATATTGATTTTGCAGGCAAATCTGCGATGGAGCTGATTGACAAGTATGAGAATCTCATTGTCGTGCAGACCTTTTCGAAGGCGCGCTCGATGGCGGGTATGCGTATTGGCTATGCAATCAGTAATCCGACACTCATCAAATATCTGAACGATGCGAAGTATTCGTTTAATTCTTATACGATGAATCAGACTGCGCTTGCCTGCGGCGTAGAGGCAGTCAAGGATAAGGCGTATTTTGAAGAACAGGTGCAGAAGATTGTAGATACGAGAGAATGGCTTAAGACAGAGCTGTCGGCACTTGGTTTTGCCTTCCCGGATTCGAAGTCGAACTTCCTTTTTGTGACACATCCGAAGGTGTCAGCAAAAGAATTATTTGAGGCGTTGAAAAAAGCAGACATTTATGTTAGATTCTTAAGTGGCGAGCGCATTCAGAACTATTTGCGAATTACGATTGGTACGCGAGAAGAGATGGAAGCCCTGCTGGCGTTTTTAAAAGACTATATAAAGTAAAGGGGAAGCATTATGTTAAAACTGATATTACAGGGAATAGCAGTCGGTGTTGCGAACATCATTCCGGGCGTAAGTGGTGGAACGATGATGGTGGCAATGGGGTTATATGATAAGCTCATTCATTGCATTACACATTTAAAAAGCGAGTGGAAGAAGAGCCTAAAGCTTCTGGTACCGATTTTTATAGGCGTGGGTCTGGCGATTGTATTGCTTTCGCGTTTGTTTGAATATTTACTTGCGAATCATCCACTTCCAACGAATTTTGCGTTCTGTGGTTTGATTGCGGGAAGTCTTCCTTTTATTGTTAAGAAGGTAAAAGGACATTCTGTGACAATTGGGAAAATCATTCCATTTTTACTGTTCTTTGCACTTGTGATTGGAATGGCGCTAATGGGAGAGACCAGTGGCGCGGATGCGGATGTGAGCCTGTCGTTTGTGAATGTACTGAAGCTGTTTGGCGTAGGTGTGATTGCAGCGGCAACGATGGTAGTGCCGGGTGTGAGTGGCTCGATGATGTTGATGGTACTGGGATATTATGACACGATTTTGGCGACGATTAACGATTGTATTGATGCCGTGCTTGCTTTTGATATTCCGGCTGTGCTTACTACTTTAGGCGTGTTGGCGCCGTTTGGAATCGGTGTGGTGGTTGGAATTTTTGTGATTGCAAAGATTATTGAGTTTGTGTTCCAAAAAGCCGAAGTGCACGCATATTATGCGATAATCGGTCTAATTGTGGCTTCACCGATTGCAATTTTAATTGGAGTTGATTGGAGCGGACTTACAGTTTGGTCAGCAATCATCAGTATTGTAACTTTCGTGCTTGGATGGTTTGTGGCAAGCAAGCTCGGAGAAGAATAGAATTGACAACAAAATAGCAGTATGATAAAATAAAATTACCCAACGGGTAATTTTATTTTAGTTTGGGAATAATAAAAACAGGAGGGTGTATGTGGAGTTAGTTTTTGCAATAGACGTAAAGTCAAGAAGAGAACAGTGGAGAATTGTTTTACAGCCACTAGATGAAGAAGAACATCCATATAACCCTTGTAATATACACGAGATAGCCGAAAAGGTAAGAATTGTAGAGATTGAGGAGGTGAGCAAACATTATGAGTAGCTATATAGAGTATAATGACAAAATTGCATTTCATCCAGGATATTATATTAAAGAAATCGTTGATGACAGCGGACTCACGCAAGAAGATTTTGCAAAGAGACTGGATACGACACCTAAGAATTTGAGCCTTTTGGTGAGAGGTGAGCAGAGTTTATCGATTGATGTTGCATTGAAGCTATCAAGAATGCTTGGCACCAGTGTTAGCTATTGGTTGAGCTTGCAGAACGCATACGATACGCTGATTGCAGAATTTAAATCCGAACAAGAACTTGAAAGTGAGCGAAAGGTATTTGCCAGTTTGGATTACAAGTACTTTCGTGAGTATTTCGGTCTGCCGGATCTGCCGGGAAAGGCAGACGAACAGATTATACAAGTCAGAAATTATTTAAGAGTCTCAACGCTTTCTGTATTTACAAAGCGAGATATGGCCGTAAATTTCCGAAGTTCGATGGCGGACTTGACGGAGGCTAATATCATAAAGGCGAATATTATGGTTCAAATCGCTACGAATCAAGCTTTGGAACTAGAAGCACCTAAATTTGATAAAGAGAGATTTCAAAGGGCGGTTTCGTATGCTTTAACATTTACAAAAAAGCAAGAGGAGTTTTATCATCTTCTGAGAGAAGCTTTTTTAGAAGCGGGAGTCGTTTTTGTAATTTTGCCAAATCTTTTGGGGGCTAATATCAATGGTGCGACGAAGAAGATTGGAAAGCATGTGCTCTTGCTCATAAATGATAGAAGTATACAGGCAGGTACCTTTTGGTTTACCCTTTTTCATGAAATAGGGCATATTATGAATGGGGACTATGGCATCTCTTTTGAAAAGGAAACAGGAGAGCAAGAGGAGGCTGCTGATCGATATGCGGAAGAAGCGCTACGGAAATGATAGATAGTAAAGGAGGATATTGCTGTTTTGCAATATCCTCTGCTCGCTTTTTTATCTTATTTTTTCTGCCCCTGCAACAGGCGGATATATTTCAATACATCTTGCTTCGACTCTGTAGAAAGCTGAATGCAGGCAGTCTGAATCTCGCGGTCTAAAGGGTCTGCGCGTTGGATATTTTCTCCAGTTACCAGAAAATCAATTGAGACATTGAAGAATTCTGCAATCTTAATGAGGCGGTCAAAGTCCGGCTGATGATGTTTGGTTTCATAGCCGGCGATGGTAGGACGCGATACTTTCAAATGTTTCGCAAGCTCTGCCTGTGTGACGTCATTCGATTCTCTTAACAGTTTTAGCGTATCTGCAAAGTCCATCTTACACCTCCGAATTCTATAATCTGCGACCATTTTACCAATAGTATGTGCGAAAATGCGGAAAAGTGGCGAATATCAACTAAAACAAGAAAAAGGTTTAGAAAATAAACAATCTTGACTGTGACAATCGGATGCAGTGTGCTATAATAAAAGGTAAGTTTGCAATCTAAAATAGATAAGTAGGAGATGCAGAGATGATGCATAGAGAACATACAAGAGAGATACAAATTGGGACAAGGAGAATTGGAGCTGGGCATCCGATTGCAATTCAATCGATGACCAATACGAAGACGGAGGATGTCCGGGCGACAGTGGCGCAGATTCTTGCTTTGGAGGCAGTCGGCTGTGAGATTATCCGCTGTGCGGTTCCGACGATGGAGGCGGCAAAGGCGCTTGCAGAGATTAAGAAACACATTCACATTCCGCTGGTGGCAGACATTCATTTTGATTATCATCTGGCTATAGCAGCGATTGAGAACGGCGCAGACAAGATTCGAATCAATCCAGGAAATATCGGCGATGTTTCGAAGGTGCGGGCTGTGGTAGATAAGGCGAAGGAATACGGTGTACCGATTCGAGTAGGTGTGAATAGTGGTTCGCTAGAAAAAGAATTAGTAGAGAAGTACGGCGGTGTGACGGCAGAGGGTATCGTAGAAAGTGCATTGGATAAGGTGCACTTAATTGAGGATATGGGATATGAGAATCTGGTAGTGAGTATCAAGTCTTCTGACGTTTTGATGTGTGTGAAAGCGCATGAGCTTTTGGCAAAGGAATGTAAGTATCCCTTGCATGTGGGAATTACGGAGTCGGGCACGGTACTTTCGGGAAATATTAAGTCTTCGGTAGGACTTGGGATTATTTTGCATCAGGGAATTGGTGACACCATTCGTGTATCGCTTACCGGTGACCCGTTGGAGGAGATTAAATCAGCGAAATTGATTTTAAAGACACTGGGACTTCGCGAGGGTGGAATCGAAGTCGTTTCCTGCCCAACTTGCGGTAGAACTCAGATTGATTTGATTGGGCTCGCCAATCAGGTAGAGAATATGGTGGCAGAATTTCCACTTGATATCAAGGTTGCCGTGATGGGTTGCGTGGTGAATGGTCCGGGTGAAGCGAAGGAAGCGGATATCGGAATTGCCGGTGGTATTGGTGAAGGCCTTTTGATTAAAAAGGGACAGATTATCAAGAAGGTAAAAGAAGACGAACTATTAGATACATTGAGACAGGAACTGGAGAACTGGAATGCTTAAGAAGTTTTTTGATGTGTTTCCAACTTTAAAGATGACAGATGCGATGCGCAGGCTCTTTGCACAAGTGGAGGTGTCGAAGGTGACAACCAATGCGGAGAGAAGCTATCTGCATATTCATCTTTTTAGTACACATTTGATTCCCAAAAAGTCCATATGGCAGGCAGAGCAGCAGGTAAAGGAGCAGCTGTTTGCGACAGCACAGCTTACGGTGAAGTTCATTGAGAGCTATCGCTTGTCTGAGCAATATACACCGGAGCATTTGCTGAACGAGTATTATGAGAGCATCCAACAAGAGCTGCGGGAACGAAGCATTGTGGAATACAATTTATTCACCAATGCAAAGTATTCTTTCTCTGAGGGGAATGTCTTGCAGTTAGAGTTTCCACAGTCTATTTTGGCGGAGCAGAAGACGGATGCGATTGTAGCACTGCTTTTGGATGTGTTTGAACAGCGCTTTGGACTTCCGATTCAGATTCGGGTGAGCTATGCACCGGCGAAGAAGAGTAAGATGCAGGAGCACAATGCCCTGCGTTTGCAGCAGGAGATTGATGCGATTGTAGAGGAGAATGCGGCAAAGCGCAAGGAAGTGCGAGAGGAAAAGGAACAGCAGCGCGAGGAGCGCAAGGCGGCAAAAGAAGAAAAGGCGAAGCAATTTGCGGCGAAGAAAAAAGATTTTTATCGTGCCGCAAAGAAATCGGACGACCCGAATCTCATTTACGGACGTGCTTTTGAAGAGGAAGCAATTCCGCTTTCTGAGGTCACAAGTGAGATGGGGGAGATTGTTTTTCGCGGTAAGGTGGTCAGTGCAGAGGCGCGCGAGATTCGCGATGAACGTACGATTTATTCTTTTGTGGTGACGGATTTTACAGACAGCATCAAAGTGAAGATTTTCTTCCGAAATGAGCAGCTTGCGGATATCGTGGGAGATATCAAACCGGGTGCATTCTTGAAGATGAAGGGTGTGACACAGTTTGATACCTTCGAGAAGGAATTGACAGTTGGTTCTGTTGTGGGTGTGAAAAAGATTCCGGATTTTACAGTGAAGCGCAAGGATACCAGTCCGGAGAAGCGTGTGGAGCTCCATTGTCATACCAAGATGAGTGATATGGATGGTGTTTCAGAGGTCAAGGATATTGTAAAACGAGCACACGATTGGGGGCACGCTGCAATTGCGATTACCGATCACGGCGTGGTGCAGGCCTTCCCAGATGCGAACCACTACATTGAAGATTTGGATAAAGAGGACCCGTTCAAGGTAATCTATGGGGTTGAGGCCTATCTGGTAGATGATTTGACGGAGATTGCCGTGCGGGAGCGCGGACAGAGCCTTATGGACAGCTATGTCGTATTTGACTTAGAGACGACCGGCTTTAGTGCAAGTAGTGACCACATTATTGAGATTGGCGCGGTGAAGGTAGAAGAGGGTGTGATTACGGAGCGATTCAGTAGCTTTGTGAACCCGGAGCGCCCAATTCCATTCCACATTACGAATTTAACGGGAATTACAGATGAGATGGTGTTAGATGCGCCGAAGATTGATGTGGTACTGCCACAGTTTCTGGAGTTTATTGGAGATGCGGCACTGGTGGCACATAATGCTTCGTTTGACGTTGGATTTATAGAGGAGAATTGTCGGAGACTCGGTATAGGAAAGAGCTATACCTATTTAGATACAGTAGCTTTGGCGCGTGTTCTGCTTCCGACCTTGTCCAAGTTCAAATTGAATCTTGTGGCAAAGGCACTCGGGATTTCATTGGAGAATCACCACCGTGCAGTGGATGATGCGGGAGCCACCGCAGAGATTTTTATAAAATTTATTGCGATGTTACAGGAGAAGGGCATTGGGGACTTAAAGGGTGTGAACAGCTTCGGGGAGACGAACCCGGATGCCATTAAGAAGATGCCAACCTACCACGCAATTATCTTGGCAAAGAATGACATCGGAAGAGTGAATTTGTATACGTTGATTTCGATGTCACATCTGACCTATTATGCAAAGCGCCCGCGCATTCCGAAGAGTGAGTTCTTAAAACACAGAGAAGGCTTGCTGATTGGAAGTGCCTGTGAGGCAGGCGAACTCTTTCAAGCTATCCTTTCAAATAAGTCGGAGGAAGCAATTGCGCGTTTGGTAGAGTTCTACGATTATTTGGAGATACAGCCAATCGGGAACAATCGCTTTATGATTGAGAGTGAGAAATGCGAAGATGTGCATAACGAGGAAGATTTGCGGGAGCTGAACCGCCGGATTGTAAAGCTCGGCGAACAGTTCCAAAAACCGGTTGTGGCAACTTGTGATGTGCATTTCCTAGAGCCGGAAGATGAGGTATACCGCCGTATCATTATGGCGGGAAAAGGCTTTGCAGATGCGGATGAGCAGGCACCTCTGTATCTTCGTACAACAGAGGAGATGCTGGAGGAGTTCTCGTATCTGGGCTTGAAGAAGGCGAGAGAGCTTGTCATTGAGAATCCGAATGCGATTGCAGAGCAGATTGAGAAGATTTCACCGGTGCGACCGGACAAGTGTCCACCGGTTATTGAGGATTCGGATAAACAGCTTCGAGAGATTTGTTACAATAAGGCACACGCGATGTATGGAAAGGAGCTTCCGCCGATTGTCGTAGAGCGTTTGGAAAGGGAGCTGAATTCTATTATTTCCAATGGCTTTGCCGTGATGTATATCATTGCCCAAAAGCTGGTGTGGAAGTCGAACGAGGACGGGTATCTGGTTGGTTCACGTGGTTCCGTCGGTTCCTCCTTTGTGGCGACAATGGCAGGTATTACGGAGGTGAATCCGCTGAGTCCGCACTACTATTGCACGAACTGTCATTACAGTGATTTTGAATCGCCGGAGGTGCGTAAATATGCCGGCGGCTGTGGATGGGATATGCCGGATAAGCTTTGCCCAGAGTGTGGGCAGCCACTCGTAAAAGATGGCTTTGACATTCCGTTTGAGACCTTTCTTGGATTTAAGGGGAATAAGGAGCCGGATATTGATTTGAACTTCTCAGGGGATTACCAGAGTAATGCCCACAAATATACCGAAGTTATCTTTGGTGACGGACAGACCTATCGTGCCGGAACCATAGGCACTTTAGCAGATAAGACGGCTTACGGTTATGTGAAGAATTATTACGAAGAACGCGGACAGAGCAAACGCCGCTGTGAAGTGGAGCGCTTGTCTGTAGGGTGTACGGGTGTGCGGCGAAGCACCGGACAACATCCGGGTGGAATTATTGTGCTTCCCATTGGACAGGACATCAATTCCTTTACGCCGGTACAGCATCCGGCAAATGATATGAGTACGGATATCGTGACGACACATTTTGATTATCACTCCATTGACCACAACCTTTTGAAACTTGACATTCTCGGCCATGATGATCCGACGATGATTAAGATGCTGGAGGAGCTTGTGACACAGTTGACGGGTGAACCCTTTGTTGCAACAAAGATTCCATTAGACGAACCGGGAGTTATGCGCTTGTTTAAGGACACATCTTCGCTGGGAATCACCCCTGAGGATATCGACGGATGTCCGGTGGGCTGTCTTGGAATTCCAGAATTTGGTACGGACTTTGTAATCCAGATGGTCGTGGACACCAAGCCACAGACCTTGTCAGATTTGATTCGAATTTCCGGTCTGTCACATGGAACCGATGTGTGGTTGAACAACGCACAGACTTTGATTCAGGAAGGAAAGGCGACGATTTCGACTGCGATTTGTACCCGAGACGATATTATGACCTTCTTAATCAACAGTGGGATGGAGAGTGAACGTTCGTTTAAGATTATGGAAGATGTCCGAAAGGGTAAAGTTGCAAAAGGAAAAAGTGCCAATTGGGCAGAGTGGAAGGAAGATATGCTTGCACATGGCATTCCGGACTGGTATGTCTGGTCTTGTGAGCAGATTAAGTATATGTTCCCGAAGGCGCACGCGGCGGCTTATGTTATGATGGCCTACCGCATTGCTTACTGTAAGGTGTACTACCCACTTGCCTATTATGCGGCCTACTTCAGTATTCGTGCGAATTCATTTTCGTATGAGCTGATGTGTCAGGGAAAGGAGAAGCTGGCGTACTACATACGGGACTACAAGAAGCGGAGCGACAGTCTTACGAATAAAGAGCAAGATACCCTCAAAGATATGCGTCTGGTACAGGAGATGTACGCGCGAGGATTTGAGTTCCTGCCAATTGATTTGTATCGTTCGCAGGCGACCAAGTTCCAGATTGTGGATGGAAAGCTTTTGCCGCCGTTTAGCACGATTGAAGGCATGGGTGATAAAGCGGCAGATGCAGTTGAGATGGCAGCGCAGGATGGACCATTTTTGTCTAGAGATGATTTCCGACAGCGCACCAAAGTGAGCAAGACGGTAATCGATTTTATGAATGACTTGGGAATCTTCGGAGGACTGCCGGAGTCAAATCAGCTATCTTTGTTCGATTTCTAGCAAATTAGCACTTTAAATCGAAAAAGTGTTGTGGTAGAATATTTTTATGCGATAAGGGATGAGATTGTGAGAACTTCATCTCTGGAAAGGATAAGTTATGTCAAATAAAAAAGTAATTATGCTTGGGAACGAAGCGATTGCTCGCGGTGCATACGAGGCCGGCGTTAAAGTATCAGCAGCGTATCCGGGAACACCAAGCACAGAGATCAGTGAATACATTGTGAATTACAAAGAGAGTATCTATGCAGAGTGGTCACCGAATGAGAAGGTAGCTACGGAGGTGGCTATCGGAGCCAGTGTATCTGGTGTGCGTGCGATGGCATGTATGAAGCACGTTGGACTGAATGTGGCATCGGACCCACTCTACACCGTATCTTATATGGGTGTGAATGGCGGTCTTGTCATTGTGGTTGCAGACGATCCGGGACTTTACAGCTCACAGAATGAGCAGGATACCCGTATGGTTGCCAGAGCAGCACAAGTACCGGTATTGGAGCCGGCAGACAGTATGGAAGCCAAAGAATATATGAAGAAGGCGTTTGCAATCAGTGAGAGCTTTGATAGACCGGTGATTTTAAGAACGACGACCAGACTTGCGCATTCGCAGGGCTTGGTAGAACTCTATGACAGAGAAGAAGTAGAGGATAAGCCATATGTGAAGGATGTCAGAAAGACGGTTATGATGCCGGGAAATGCAAAGCTTCGTCACGTAGAGATTGAGAAGCGCAATTTGGAGTTGGCAGAGGCAGCAAATACGTTGGACATCAATACCGTTGAGATGAATGATACGAAGATTGGTGTAATTACCAGCGGTATTCCGTACCAGTATGTAAAGGAAGCGCTTCCGAATGCTTCTGTATTGAAGCTTGGAATGGTCAACCCACTTCCGAAGAAGCTGATTGCAGATTTTGCAGAGAAGGTGGATACACTCTATATTGTAGAAGAGTTAGACCCTGTCATTGAGGAACAGGTCAAATCTTGGGGCATCAAAGCCATCGGAAAAGAGATTTTTACAGTACAGGGTGAGTACAGCGCCAATATGATTCGCAAGGCAATCTTAAAAGAGGAGTTGGACTTAAAGGCGCCGGCAGCGGCAGCTGGAAGACCACCAATTCTCTGTCCGGGATGCCCGCACAGAAGTGTATATTATGTGCTGAATAAGTTAAAATTACACGCAGCAGGCGACATTGGCTGTTACACCTTAGGCGCAGTAGCACCGCTCAGCGTGGTGGACACCACTATCTGTATGGGAGCCAGCATTTCCAGCCTTCACGGTATGGAAAAGGCGAAGGGCAAGGACTACATCAAGAATTGGGTAGCCGTGATTGGTGACTCGACCTTTTTACATACAGGTGTGAATTCACTTATGAATATGATGTATAACAAGGCGACCGGAACGGTTCTGATTCTGGATAACTCAACGACCGGTATGACCGGACATCAGGACCATGCAGCAACCGGCAAGACCCTGCTGGGTGAGCCGACCTATGCGATTGACATTCCGGCACTTTGTAAAGCAATTGGCGTAAAGAATGTTATCGAAGTCAATGCATTTGATATTGCGACTTTGGAAAAGGTTGTTAAAGAAGAGGTGGCGAGAGATGAAGTTTCTGTCATCATCACGAAGACAGCTTGTGTGCTCCTTGACAAATCTAAGAAGCCGGTTTATGTGGCGGACTCAGACAAATGTAAGAAGTGCGGCATGTGTATGAGACCGGGCTGCCCGGCGATGACGAAGAAGGCAGACGGCACAATCTTCATCGACGATACGATGTGTACCGGATGCGGACTTTGCGAGACCTTGTGTAAGTTTGACGCAATCAAATTGGTAAAGGAAGGTGACAAGTAATGGCAACGAGAAATATTATGATTGTTGGTGTAGGCGGTCAGGGAACCTTGCTTACCAGTAGAATTTTAGGCGGGCTTGCCATCTCTGGCGGATATGATGTGAAGCTTTCTGAGGTGCATGGAATGGCACAGCGCGGTGGAAGCGTAGTCACCTTTGTTCGATATGGGGAAGCGGTTGCAGAGCCTATCGTAGAAGAAGGACAGGCGGATGTTATCATCGCATTTGAGCGCTTGGAGGCACTTCGCTATGCGCACTTCCTCAAAAAAGACGGGGCGCTGATTATCAATGACTGGAGAATCGACCCGATGCCGGTTGTCATCGGTGCAGCAGAGTATCCAGAGAACATCATTGAGAACCTTGCGAAAGAGCATCGTGTCTATACGGTGAATGCGACAGAGGAAGCAAAGAAGCTTGGCAATTCCAGAGTGTTTAATATGATTGTGCTCGGCGTGGCAGCACAGCATATGGATTTTGCAAAAGAGGATTGGTACAAGGTGATTGAGAATACGGTACCACCGAAGACGATTGAGATTAACAAGCAGGCATTTGAGGTAGGATATAACTTATAAGCAGACGAGGAGGAACACCATCATGGAGTGGGTAGAGAGATATCGTGACAAACAAGTAGAGTGTATGAGCAGAGATGAGATGACTGCCCTGCAAAGCGAGAGATTGGTAAAACAGGTTGCAAATGTATACGAGAACGTTGCATTTTACAATCGCAAGATGAAGGAGCTGGGTGTAGAACCGGGAGATATTAAGGGGATTGAGGATATTAACAAGCTTCCATTTACAACAAAGGAAGATTTGAGAGACAACTATCCGTTTGGACTTCTCGCAGTGCCAAAGTCGAAGGTGGCGCGCGTACAGGGAAGTTCGGGAACGACCGGAAAGCTGACCCTCGCATCTTATACAGCAAATGATGCGGACCTTTGGGGCGAATGTGTTGCCAGAGGACTGACGATGGCAGGATTGACAGAAGAGGATATTATACATACCTGCTATGGCTACGGTTTGTTTACCGGTGGTCTCGGCATCGATTTTGGAGCAAGAAAGATGGGCGCACTGGTCGTTCCGATGTCATCGGGAAACACACAGCGTCAGATGATGTGTATGGAGGACTTTGGTGCGACTGCAATTGCTTGTACACCGTCTTATGCACTTCATTTGGCAGAGTCGCTCCGTGACGCAGGTGTAGTAGAGCGTCTGAAATTAAAAGCAGGTATACTAGGAGCAGAGCCTTGGACGGTCGAGATGAGAGAGCAGATTGAGAGTATCTTAGGAATTAACTGCTTTGACATCTATGGATTGTGCGAAGTGTTAGGGCCGGGAGTTGCGATGGAATGTATTCACCACAAGGGCTTACATGTATACGAGGATTTCTTCTATCCTGAAATCTTGAACCCGGCGACCAACGCAGCCTGTGCAGACAATGAGACGGGAGAGTTGGTATTCACAACTTTGACCAAAGAGGCGATGCCGCTCATCCGTTACCGTACAAAAGACTTGACGAGCATCGACCACAGCACCTGTGATTGTGGAAGAACGCTTCCGAGAATTTCGAAGTTCAAAGGAAGGACAGATGACATGAAGGTGATTCGTGGCGTCAATGTATTCCCAACCCAAGTGGAAGCAGCACTTCTGAGTATGGGTGGAGAGGTAGCACCTCACTATATGATGATTGTAGACAGAGAGAACAATATGGATGTGCTCACCGTGATGGTAGAGGTCGATGAGCGCTTCTTCTCCGATGAAATCCGTGCCTTAGATGGATTGAAGAACAAGATTGCTGCGGTATTAAAGCAGGCGCTGGGTATCGCAGTTGTTGTAAAATTAGTAGAGCCAAAGACCATTGCACGCAGCGAAGGAAAAGCAAAACGTGTAATTGACAACCGTAACTTAAATTAAGGAGGGAATGCGAGATGACAATTCAACAATTATCTGTATTTTTGGAAAATCGTGAAGGACGTTTGGATGAGGTGTTAAAGACACTTGGTGCCAATGATGTGAATATTGTGGCATTAAGTCTTGCAGACACAGCAGATTATGGAATGCTCCGTATGATTGTCTCTGACCCGACTAAGGGAAAGGCAGTCTTAAAAGAAGCAGGTATCACATCTATGCTCACCGAAGTGGTTGCACTTCGTGTTCCACATGCGACAGGTTCTCTCAGCAAGGCAATGCACGAGTTGGTGCAGGGCGGTGTGAATGTGGAATATATGTATGCTTTTGCAAACGGCGATGATGCTTCGGCTGTTATGAAGTCGGATGATCCGGCAAAGGCGGTTGCAATCTTGCGTGAAAGTGGCTTTGATGTGTGGAGTGCAGACGAAGCATATAAGGCAAATTGTTAGACAGAAAAAAGGAATCGATTGAATCGATTCCTTTTTCTAATCTCATTCCCTTGTTGCTTTTTATTTATGATATATAAGTAAAAGGCACATAAAAATTTTGATTAAAGTCTTACTACATTGATCGCCTGTGGTCCTTTAGCGCCTTCAGTTACTTCAAACTCAACTGCCTGGCCTTCCTCTAAAGTCTTGAATCCTTCCATATTCAAGCCAGAGTAGTGTACGAATACGTCGTTTCCTGCCTCGTCAGAAATGAATCCATAACCTTTTTGGTTGTTGAACCACTTTACTGTACCTTTGTTCATGGTCGTTCCTCCTATATTGTATTGCAATGTTTCATACCCCTTGAGAATAGCACAGCACTTTTTTGATGTCAATATTTTCAACAAAAAAATTGAAAAAATCAGTAAAAAAGCAAACTAGTGAGCAGCTTTTTTTGCAAAATCGGTGGTAACCAAATCTTCATAGGAAGCACGTTTTTCCAATTCACCCGCAGATTCCAAAATATCCTGCAAAAGTTCGAAGCTTTCCTTCTCAAATACAAGGTCTGCCTTCCAGGTGTCCTGCTCATAATAGCGGGTCACAATCTTGGTGAGCGTATCGAGGTCTGTCTCTTTAAATTGTGGCTGAATGACTTCGGCAATCTCTTCCGGTGTATGGGTCTGCACATAGTCCATACCCTTTTGCAGAGCGTTTGTAAATCCCTGAATGGCATCCTTATTCTTTTCAATATAGCTCTTCTTTGCAGAGAATGCTGTGTATGGTACATAGCCGCTGTCCTCGCCGAGAGATGCCACAACATAGCCCTTGCCTTCCTTTTCGAGAGCAGTTGCGTGCGGCTCAAATTCTACCGTGTAGTCAGCATCACTGTCTGTGAAAGCAGCAGCCGTTGCACCGAAATCAATAGACTGGTTGATATCCAAATCTTTTGCCGGGTCGATGCCGTTCTCCTTCAAAATGTATTCAAATACCATCTGCGGCATACCGCCCTTGCGGCCACCGAGTACAGAGCTGCCCTTCAAATCTTCCCATTTAAAATCCGGCATTTCCTCGCGTGCAACCAAAAAGTTTCCGGCACGCTGGGTGAGCTGGGCAAAGTTCACCACATAGTCTTTTGCACCTTCGTTGTAGGTATAAATCGAAGATTCAGAACCCATAAATCCGATGTCCGCTTCGCCGGAGAGAACAGCTGTCATAACTTTGTCGGCGCCAAAACCGGTTACAAGCGTCAGTTCGATGCCCTCATCTGCAAAGTATCCTTCTTCAATTGCTACATACATCGGTGCGTAAAAAATGGAATGCGCAACCTCATTGAGCACCAGTTTGGTTGCCTTCTTTGTCTCCCCGTTCGTTTCCTCACTTGCTGTGCAGGCGCATAAGCTGCCGACAAGCAGTGTGAGAATACAGAGACCTGCGAGTAATCGTCTTTTCATAACTCCTCCTAATCAGTTCCAATGATTCTCCTATAAGATATGAGAGAGGAGGAGAAGCGTGAAACAATTATTCGGAAAAGATTTCCATCTTGCCGTCAATCTCTGCAAAATAGCATTCCTGCAAAAACTCCATCTGGGCCTGTCCGCCTGTGCCCTCTGTGATTTCTGCGATGACCTGTGCAGCCTCAGCTGCCGGCAAAAGCACTTCCAGTGCAACCTGCTCTGTATATTCGATGTTTTTGATGTGAAGCCCCCGTTGTCCCAGAATATATTGAATCTTTCCTAAGCCTGTATAGTCAGTTTGAATCGAGAGCAGCTGCCCGTATTGCTTGGTAATGACCAGGCTCTTTTCCAGACCGGCTTTGGTGGCCGCCTGATACGCGCGCACAAGACCGCCGGTGCCAAGCAGGGTGCCACCAAAATAGCGTGTTACGATAACGGCGGTATCGTGTAGCTCCTCGCCGAGCAGAACGTCCAGCATCGGACGCCCGGCGGTGCCGCTTGGTTCGCCATCGTCACTGCACCGCTGCAACTGCGAACGTTCGCCAATGACATAGGCAAAGCAGTTGTGTGTTGCATTCCAGTATTTCTTTTTCAAACCCTCGATAAAGGTGAGCGCCTCTTCTTCTGTATGAACGGGCATAACTGTCGCAATGAAGCGAGATTTCTTTTCGATAATTTCTCCTTCGCCGCCGCGATATACGGTCTTGTATTGTTCTGGCATAGAAAAAAGCTCCTTCTATTCTGTCGTATTACTAACACTATACCAGTTTTATCTGTGGAATCACAAGAATTTCTTAAGAAAATGTGTACAAAATGGGAAGTTTTTATTTTTTCCTTTATTTCGGTGGGTAAGTTTGTTATAATCCTTTTATGTGAAGGAGGCAATGTTCATGAACTATGGAAGAAAGAACGCTTCAAAGCAACGTAGCCAAATCACCTCAAAAAAAGCGAAGAAGAGCAAGAAGAAAAGGGTGACCATTTTCAAGATGGTATTGCTGATTTGTTTGCTTGTCGGAGGGATGGGTCTGCTTGCCGGCGGACTGGTTTTTAAGAGAATTATTGACAGTGCACCGAAGATTACTGCGGAGGATATCAAGCCTTCGGCATACACTACGACCGTTTATGCGAATGATGGCACGACCCAGCTTGCGACTTTTGTGGACGCGGGTTCGAATCGTGTCCATGTGACGATTGATCAGATTCCAGAGGATTTACAGAATGCATTTATTGCAGTTGAGGATGCAAGATTTCGTGATCACAAGGGGATTGACATCAAGGGAATTACGCGTGCGGGTGTGACTGGTTTGCTTTCTGGAAGTTTTTCATCTGGAGCCAGTACGATTACGCAGCAGTTGATTAAGAATACGATATTTCCGAACTTTATCAAGGAGACCAGATGGCAGAGTGTACAGCGAAAGATTCAAGAGATGTACCTTGCCGTGCAGATTGAGAAAGAAGTCGGTGACAAAGACATCATTTTGGAAAACTATCTGAATATGATCAATCTTGGTCAGAATACGCTTGGTGTACAGGCGGCATCTAAGCGTTATTTTGGCAAGGATGTCAGTGAGTTGAATCTGGCAGAGTGTGCGACCATTGCGGGGATTACCCAGAGCCCGGAGTATCTGAATCCGATTACCAATCCAGAGGCGAATGCAAAGCGCCGAAAGAAGGTTTTGAAGGATATGCTGGAGCAGGAATATATCACACAGGAGGAGCACGATGAGGCGCTCGCAGACGATGTCTATGCACGTATTCAGGTTTCCAATACGGAGTACAAGGACAACCTGACTGTGAATTCATATTTTGTGGACGAGGTTGCAAAGCAGGTTGCGCGTGATTTGGTGAATAAGCTTGGTTATACAGAGGCACAGGCGCACAATGCAGTTTACAGTGGCGGGCTTAAGATTGTATCTACCCAAGATGTGCGTATGCAGCAGATTTGTGAGGAAGAGCTCAACAATGATGACAATTACCCGAATTATATCAAGTGGGGCGTAAGTTGTGCGATTTCGATTATCCATGAAGATGAGACGCAGAACCATTATGACCAGAATGGACTGAACGGATATGTGACATCCAAATATCCGGATGAATATGGGGAGTATGGCACGACCTTTGACACAAAGGCGGAAGCAGAAGCGATGGTCGAAGAGTATATTGAGACCTTAAAGACTGCGGAGACAGACACCGTAATGAAGCGTGTGACGATATCTCCACAGCCACAGGCGACCATTGTCGTGATGGACCAGTATACCGGTTATGTGAAAGCGATTGTCGGTGGACGAGGTGAAAAGACCTCGAATATGACCTTGAACCGTGCGACACAGTCGACCAGACAGCCGGGTTCTTGTTTTAAGGTATTGTCGACATTTATTCCGGCTTTAGATGCGCATGGAGACACATTGGCAACGGTGATTAAGGACAGTTCTTCTTATCGCTATGCGAATGGCAAGAAGGTGAATAACTGGTGGGGCGATTACTCGAGAGGAAGTTTGACAATTCGAGACTGTATTACGCAGTCTGCAAATGTTTGCTCGGTAAAAAAATTGACAGAGATTACCCCAGAATTGGGCTTCAAGTATTTGACAGAGAATTTTAAGTTTACCACATTGACCAGAGAGAACGATATGTACCAGCCGCTTGCACTTGGTGGTATTTCCAGAGGTGTTTACAACTTGGAGATTACAGCGGCTTACGCGGCAATTGCAAATAAAGGTGTCTATACAGAACCGGTAGTTTACACCCATCTGTATGACCACAATGGCAATCTTTTGTATGAGAATACGCCAGAGACACATACGGCAATGAAGGATACGACGGCGGTATTGATTACAGATGCGATGATTGATGTTATCGAGAGCAGTAAGGGAACCGGCGGGGCGGCTCGTATGTCGAATATGCAGGCGGCAGGTAAGACCGGAACCAGCCAAGAGTCTAAGGATTTGTGGTTGTGTGCATACACACCATATTTGACAGCATCTGTATGGACGGGCTTTGATGACAGCCAGTCGATGCAAAAATACACCAAAGATGAGAGCTATCACAATCGACTTTGGAAGAAAGTGATGACGCGTATTCACGAAGGATATGAGTCGAAGAAATTTGAGATGCCGGAGATTGTAGAGAAAAAGACGATTTGTAAGGCGTCAGGGAATCTGGCAAGTGGAGATGCTTGTGCAAAGTATACGGAATATTTTGCGCCGGATACGGCACCAAAGAAGGCTTGTGCAGGACATGCAGCGGCACCGGAAGCGCCAGCAGCACCAGCAGCGCCAGAGACACCAGCAGCGCCGGCTACACCATAAAATAAGGACGGGAGCTTTCTCCCGTCCATTTTTATTGCTTATTTCTCAGCCTTCATACGTTCCAATACCATATCATAACCATCATTTCCATAATTCAAAGAACGATTCACACGACTGATGGTGGCGGTAGAGGCACCGGTCTTTTCCGCAATCTCCAAGTAGGTGCGTTGTTCACGCAACATCTTTGCAACTTCAAAACGTTGTGACAAAGACAACAACTCGTTAATGGTACAGATATCTTCAAAAAAAGTGTAACACTCTTCTTTATTCTCCAGATGCATAACCGCATCAAACAAACTGTCAACAGCTTCTGTTCTAATCGTCTTTCCCATAGCACATCTCCTCTTACGACGTTCTTTTACTTTTTATATTTTAACACATTAAATTCCTAAAGTCCACAGCTAATTTGCTAATTTGGGACGTAGTAAAATTGAATTTTACTACGTCCCAAATTGCGTTTAGGGGTGTCCCGTTTTGACATATACACCTTTGCGCAATTCTTTCATATCTTAAAAGCAGAACAAAATGTATGGGAGGCAGACTATGCCATATTCAATTATGCTTGATGCGGGACACGGCGGCAGAGATCCGGGAGCTGTCTATAACGGAAGGCAGGAGAAGGACGATACTCTGCAATTAGTGCTTGCAATTGGAGAAATTTTACAGAACAATGGGGTTGATGTAGAATATACGAGAACAACGGATGTGTACGAGTCACCTTACCAGAAGGCGATGGAGGCAAATGAAGCCGGAGTGGACTTTTTTGTATCGATTCATCGCAATTCTTTTCCGCAGGATAATGTGGTTTCCGGCGTAGAGAGTCTGGTATATAATAAAGAGGGTATCAAATACGAAATGGCACAGGATATCAATGAACAGTTGGAGACGGTTGGCTTTGTGAACTTGGGGGTAAAGGAGAGACCGAATCTGGTCGTGCTTCGCCGTACCCGCATGCCGGCTGTTCTTGTTGAGGTGGGATTTATCAATTCCGAGACCGACAATCGACTCTTTGATGATAACTTCGACGATATTGCGCGTGCAATTGCAGATGGTATTTTAGATACTTTGGATATCGGCAGTGATGACGTGGAGCAAGATGATACGCGCTATACCGTGCAGACGGGGGCTTATCGCAACAGAAGGTATGCAGACGAATTGCGTATGGAGTTACAGGAAATGGGTTTTCCGGCACGAATTGAGGAGGGGGATGGGTACTTCCGTGTACGTGTTGGTAGCTATGAAAGCCTTTCAGATGCAATTTCTATGGAACAAAGATTAAAAAGGGCTGGATATCCGACGATTATCGTGACATAATAGAGGGAGAAAAAGATTTGGAGGAAACGATGCGCGAGAAGAAAGAGTTTCTAGAGAAGCTAGGTGATTTATTACAGTATGCCCGCAAGCAGGGCAGCCAGATTACAAGCGACGAAGTCAAAGCATACTTTGCGAAGGATGCTTTGACTGAGGAACAGATGGATTTGGTATATGAATATCTGTTCTCACAGAATGTAGTTGTAAAGGGGTATATTCGGATGGGAGAAGAGGCAGAAGCTGAATCGGAGTTTACGCAGGAAGAGCTTGCCTATCTGCAAGAGTATATGCAGGATTTGCAGGCGATTCGTCCGGCAGATGACGGGGAGATGGAACGCCTTTACCGAGAGGCGGCAGAAGGAGTAGAGTCTGCGAAGGCGCGTCTTGTAGAGTTGCATTTGCAGGAGGTTGTCGAGCTTGCGAAGGCATTGCATCATCCATCGGTATTCTTGGGAGACCTGATTCAAGAGGGGAATCTGGGGCTGGTACTTGCTGTGGAGAGGCTGTGTGAGGACAGCGATTTAGAGCCACAGCAGAGATTGATCGAGCAGATTCGAAGCAGTATGCATTTGCTTTTGGAGGAGCAGACGGAGCTTGCAGACTATGACCGCAAGATGGTCGAGAAGGTACAAACTTTGGATGATGGCATCCAAGAATTGACAGAAGAGCTTGGCAGGAAGGTTACAATTGACGAGCTGGCCTTGCATATGGGGATGAGCCTGGAGGAAATCGAATCCATTTTGAAGCTTGCAGGAGAAGATACGGACGAGGAGGAATCATAATATGAAGACGAAAGTAATTTGTTTTGCAAATAATAAAGGGGGAAGTGGAAAGTCCACGACTTGTGCAAATGTGGGCTACGGGCTTACACAGCTCGGGAAAAAGGTACTTTTGATTGATGGGGATATGCAGTTGAATTTATCGCTGTCATTTTTCCCGGAGGATGAGGTGCTTGCCTATGCGCAAAGCGAGGACAACCTCTACTATGCCATTAAGAAGCAGCGGGATTTAAAGGACTACATTGTACATACGGCATATGAGAATTTGGATATGATTCCGTCTTCCACCTTGATGAGCTCGATTGAGTATGAGCTCTTCACCAAATGGCAGAGAGAATTCATCTTAAAGAGATGTCTTGGCAGTATTGTGGAATCGGGCGAATATGACTACATCCTGATTGATGCGCCACCGACACTCGGAGGCTGGGTGATGAATATTCTCTGTGCCTCAGATGAGGTGATTATTCCGGTGGAGGCGACACCTTGGGGTCTGTTTGGTCTGGGAAATATGTTTGAATTTTTAGAAGAAGTACGGCAGATTGCGCCGGAGCTTTCTGTAATGGGAATCGCTGTTACGAAGGTAGATACCAGAAAGAATTACTTTAAGCAGACCTTTGCATCTTTGAAGAGCCTAGAGGATGTGTACGTGTTTGACAGTTACATCCGTGTAGACAGCAACATCGAGTGGTCGCAGGATAATAACAAGCCGGTGATGGTACATCGCAGAAGCAGTCGCAGTGCGCAGGAATATATGGCACTTACAGAAGAGATTGCAAAAAAATAGTGGCATTCTGCGGACAATCTATGTATAATGTTAGGTAGGAAAATTCTGTAATCGGAATGAAGAAAGGAGTAAGTGTATGTCAAAGTATTATTTGGCAATTGATATCGGTGCTTCGAGCGGACGCCATATCATCGCAGAGATTGTAGACGGCAAGATCGTTTTAGAGGAGGTATATCGTTTCTGGAACGGAATGGACGAGGTAGATGGCTCCTTGTGCTGGGATGTTGACAGACTGTTCAAGGAGATTGTGACCGGTATTCAGAAGTGTAAGGAGATTGGAAAGGTTCCTTCTTATATGGGGATTGATACGTGGGGTGTTGACTATGTCTTGTTGGACAAGGATGACAAGATTTTAGGTAAGACCTATGGATATCGTGACAGCCGTACAAACGGTATGGATGAGGAAGTATATAAGATTATTTCGGAGAAGGATTTGTATCAGAGAACCGGAATTCAGAAAGCAATCTTTAACACGATTTATCAGTTGATGGATGTAAAGCTGAACCACCCGGAGGATATGGCAGCAGCGAAGACTCTGCTTACCATCCCGGATTATTTCAACTTTAAATTGACTGGCGTGAAGCTTGCAGAGTACACAGAGACGTCGACAGGACAGCTCTTGAACCCGGAGACAAAGGATTGGGATTACGAGTTGATTGATATGTTGGGATATAATCGTGATATGTTCTGCAAGGTAACTGCACCGGGCGTGAAGGTTGGTAACTTTACAGAGGAAGTGCAGAATTTAGTTGGATTTGATTGCGAGGTTATCTTACCGGCAATGCACGATACAGGTTCTGCGGTACTTGCAGTTCCGACGAATGACGACAATGCAATCTATATCAGCTCAGGTACATGGTCACTCTTAGGTATCGAGCGTATGGAAGCGGACTGCTCGTTAAAGAGTATGGAAGAGAACTTCACAAACGAGGGCGGATATGACTATCGTTTCCGCTATCTGAAGAACATTATGGGACTTTGGATGATTCAATCGGTAAAGAGAGAGTTTGAAGAAGACTTATCGTTTGGAGAGATTTGTGCGAGGGCATCAAAAGAGACGATCACATCTATCGTAGACTGTAATGATGATTGCTTCTTAGCTCCAAAGAGTATGATTCAGGCTGTACAGGATTTCTGTGCAAAGACGAATCAGCAGGTGCCGGAGACCGTAGGCGAGATTGCATCTGTCATCTACAACAGCTTGGCGAAGTGCTATGCAGACACCATTATCGGACTTGAGAAGGTGACGGGTAAGACCTACGACAGAATTCATGTTGTGGGCGGTGGAGCGAACGCAGGATATTTGAATGAATTAACTGCAAAGTATTGCAAGAAGCCGGTACATGCAGGTCCGACAGAGGCAACAGCACTTGGAAATCTTGCAGTACAGATGATTTATGCAGGGGATGTTGAGAACCTGGTTGCAGCAAGAAACTGCATTCGCGAATCGTTTGATATCGTGGTTTATGAAAGTTAAAAATTAAATTTATTACATATTATGGAGGGTAACAAAATGACAAGATATGAATCAGCAAAACAAATTTATGCAAAGTATGGTGTGGACACCGATGCAGCGATTGCAAAGTGTAAGGAGATTCCGATTTCACTGCACTGCTGGCAGGGAGATGACGTTATCGGATTCGACAACGATGGTGGTCTGACAGGTGGTATTCAGACAACCGGTAACTATCCTGGAAAAGCAAGAACACCGGAAGAATTGATGGCAGATATGGATAAGGCAATGAGCCTGATGCCGGGTATGAAGAAGATCAATGTACATGCAAGTTATGCAATCTTTGAGGAGGGCGAATTTGCAGACCGCGACAAATTAGAACCAAAGCATTTCCAGAAGTGGGTTGACTTTGCGAAGGAAAGAGGGATGGGTCTTGACTTTAACCCGACTTTCTTCTCACATCCGAAGGTAAAAGACGGTTTGACCCTTTCAAGCCCGGACGAAGAGACGAGAAAGTTCTGGATTGAGCACGGAAAAGCTTGCATTCGTATTTCTACATATTTTGCAGAGCAGACAGGTGTTCCTTGTGTGATGAATATCTGGACAGGCGATGGATTCAAGGATGTTCCGGCAGACCGTATGGGACCGAGAATGCGCTACAAAGAATCCATCGATGCAATCCTTGCTGAGCCATATGATTTTGCAAAGGTAAAACCTTGTGTGGAATCAAAGGTATTCGGTATCGGTGTAGAATCTTATACAACCGGTTCTGCAGAGTTTACACTTAGCTACGCAGCAGCAAATAAGGAAAAATGTCTCCCACTTATGGACAATGGTCACTACCATCCGACAGAAGTGGTATCGGACAAGATTCCGGCATTGCTTTGCTTCTTCCCAGAGGTAGCACTTCACGTAACGCGTGGTGTTCGTTGGGATTCAGACCACGTGGTACTTTTGGATGATGAGACAAAGGAGATTGCACAGGAGATTGTTCGTTGTGATGCGCTTGACCGTGTGGATATCGCACTCGACTACTTTGATGCATCAATCAATCGTATCTCTGCTTGGGTAACCGGCTACAGAAGTATGGCAAAAGCATTGCTTAACGCTTTGTGTACACCGAGTGCAGCGCTTAAAGAGCTTCAGGACACGAACCAGCTCTCACGCAAGATGGTTGCGATGGAAGATGCAAAGATGCTTCCGATTGGAGATATCTGGGCAGAGTACTGTGCACAGTGCGGAGTTGCAGCAGACAATTACTACGATGAAATCGAAGCTTACGAGAAGGAAGTTCTTTTAAAGAGAGCATAAGGTTTCAAGAGTATTTATGTTTGACAGATTGACACAAAAAGACATAGACGATATGAAGGCGGAGGTGGAACACCGCAAATGCGTGGTTCGCAAGGCACTTTTGGAGGATGTCAAGGAAGCCAGAGCGCACGGGGACTTGAGTGAGAACTTTGAGTACAAGGCGGCAAAACAGGCAAAGAATCAGAACGAGGGCAGGATTCGTTATCTGGAAAAGATGATTAAGACTGCCATCTTGATTGAAGATACTTCCAAGTCAGACGAGGTGGGACTTGGCAACGTGATTGACCTTTATTTTGAGGACGATGACGAGGTGGAGGAGTTCAAGATCGTCACCACGATACGCGGGAATTCCCTGAAGGGACTCATTAGCACAGAGTCGCCGATTGGGAAGGCTGTGATGGGACACAAGGTCGGAGATCGTGTATGGGTTGCAATTGATGCAACAAATGGATATTATGTGAAGATTGAAGCGATTAGGGAAGCTGACCCCGAGATAGAGGATCAGCTTCGCAGCTTTTAATAGAGGGAGAAAGACAGATGGAGATGTTATCGATTCAGAAAGAGTTACAAGAGAATGCGTATCCGGGACGTGGAATTATCATTGGTAAGACACCGGACGGCAAGAAAGCAGTGACTGCTTACTTTATTATGGGCAGAAGCGTGAACAGTAGGAACCGTGTATTTGTAGAAGAAGGTCAGGGGATTCGCACACAGGCGTATGACCCATCCAAATTGACAGACCCGAGCTTGATTATCTACGCACCGGTACGTGTGTTGGGGAATCAGACGATTGTGACGAATGGAGACCAGACAGATACGATTTACGAAGGCTTGGAGCAGAAGCTTAGCTTTGAACAGTCGTTAAGAAGCAGAGAGTTTGAGCCGGATGGTCCGAACTATACACCACGTATTTCCGGTGTGATGCAGGTGGAGAACGGAAGCTACCACTATGCGATGTCTATTTTAAAGAGCAACAATGGCAACCCGGAGGCTTGCAACCGCTATACCTTTACCTATGAGAATCCGGTGGCAGGAGAGGGACATTTTATTCACACCTACAAGTGTGATGGTGACCCGCTTCCGAGTTTTGAGGGTGAGCCGAAGCTTGTGAATATTCTGGATGATATGGATGCCTATACAGAATTGTTGTGGAACAGCTTGAATGCGGACAACAAGGTCTCTCTGTTTGTGCGTTATATTGATATTGCGACAGGCGAGTATGAGACGAAGATTGTAAATAAGAATCAATAGGAGCGAATGGGATGAAAGAATTAGAGTTAAAATACGGATGTAATCCAAATCAGAAACCATCAAAGATTTATATGAATGAGGGAGAACTGCCGATTAAGGTGTTGAGCGGAAAGCCGGGCTATATTAACTTTCTCGATGCATTTAACGGTTGGCAGTTAGTAAAGGAGCTTAAGAAAGCCACAGGGCTTCCGGCAGCGACTTCGTTTAAGCATGTTTCGCCGGCAGGTGCAGCGGTTGGACTTCCACTTACAGACACCTTAGCAAAGATTTATTGGGTGGAGAACCCAGAAGAATTATCACCACTCGCTTGTGCGTATGCAAGAGCGAGAGGCGCGGACAGAATGTCTTCCTTTGGAGATTTTATTTCACTTTCGGATGTGTGTGATGTTGCGACAGCAAAGCTTATCAAGCCTGAGGTTTCAGATGGTGTGATTGCACCGGGATATGAGCCGGAGGCACTGGAAATCTTAATGGCTAAGAAGAAAGGCAATTACGCAGTCATTGAGATTGACCCAGACTATGAGCCGAACCCAATCGAGCACAAAGAAGTGTTTGGTATTACCTTCGAGCAGGGCAGAAATGAGCTTGTGATTGACGATGCGCTTTTGGCAAATGTCGTGACAGACAACAAAGACATTCCTGAGCTGGCAAAGATTGACCTTGCAATTGCGCTTATCACTTTGAAGTATACACAGTCGAATTCAGTATGCTATGCAAAGGGTGGACAGGCAATTGGTATCGGCGCCGGACAGCAGTCTCGTATTCACTGTACCAGACTTGCAGGGCAGAAGGCAGATAACTGGTGGCTTCGTCAGTCGCCACAGGTGTTAGGGCTTCAGTTCGTAGATGGTATTGGCCGTGCAGACCGTGATAATTCGATTGATTTGTATATCGGCGAGGAATATATGGATGTGCTTGCGGAAGGTACATGGCAGAACATCTTCAAGGTAAAGCCGGAAGTCTTTACCGCAGAAGCAAAGCGGGCATGGTTAGATAAGATGGAGGATGTAGCACTTGGTTCCGATGCGTTCTTCCCATTTGGTGATAATATCGAGCGTGCGAAAAAGAGTGGTGTGAAGTACATTGCACAGCCGGGTGGTTCGGTTCGTGATGACAATGTGATCAGCACCTGTAACAAATATGGAATGGCAATGGCGTTTACGGGCATTCGTCTGTTCCATCACTAAGAATAGCAAAGCGAAGGGATGTGAGTAAAATCACATTCCTTTTTGAATTTTTTCTTGAATTATAGAGCTGCCTATGCTAATATACAAGCACATCAAACGTGACCGAGCCGCGCGGCTCATTCCAAAGTCACAACAGCACAGAGGTGCTTCTGAATTTCAAGGCGCATCAGCCGACGAATTCAACTTGATG
>JAXJPN010000098.1:0-57740 GCA_036311625.1 Faecalimonas sp. | reverse complement strand
TGCAAAATAGCAGCACCCCACACGAGAACCCGGAGGGCACGCACATTGTTGCCCTCCGGGTTCTCGTGTGGGGTGCTGCTATTTTGCAAAATCCCCGCCTTGTTTCAAATAATTCGCAAACTTTGTATAATCCGGCAACCAGGTCAGATTCACCGTTCCGATAGAACCATTTCTCTGCTTTGCCACAATAATCTCTGCCACATTCTTCATCTCACTATCTTTGTTGTAATAATCATCACGATAGATGAACATAACCACATCGGCGTCCTGCTCGATAGCACCCGACTCACGCAAATCCGAAAGCATCGGTCTATGGTCCGGTCTCTGTTCTACCGCACGGCTAAGCTGCGACAGCGCAATCACCGGCACATTGAGTTCTCTCGCAAGTGCCTTTAAAGAACGTGAAATATCTGAAATCTCCTGCTGTCTCGATTCGCTTCGTCCACCGATACGCCCCGACATCAACTGCAAGTAATCGATGATAATCAAATCCAAACCATGCTCCAGCTTATATTTGCGGCACTTTGAACGCATTTCCGAAATCGAAATACCCGGTGTATCATCGATAATCAGCTTCGACTTTCCAATCGTGCCCGCACTTTCAATCAACTTCTCCCAGTCTTCATCCTTTAGATTACCGGTACGAAGCGACTGTGAATCCACCTGTGCCTCCAAAGAGAACAGACGATTCACCAACTGTTCCTTTGACATCTCCAAGCTGAAAATTGCCACTGCTTTTTCCACCTTAAATGCAACATGCTGTGCAATATTCAGGACGAATGCAGTCTTTCCCATAGATGGCCTGGCCGCAACCAAAATCAAATCCGAATTCTGTAAGCCGGCCATCTTGTAATCCAAATCCAAGAAGCCAGTCGGAATTCCCGTAACACTTCCGCTGGTCTTCGATGCAATCTCAATCTTATTGAGCGCGTTCAGAACCACCTCTTTAATCGGCACATAATCACCGGTGTTACGCTTTTGCACAAGTTCAAAGACGCGCTTCTCCGTCATCTCAAGCACTGCCTCCATCGGCTCCTTGCCCAGATAACAGGTATTTGCAATCTCTTCATTTAGTTTAATCAAGCGACGCAGCATCGCCTTATCAGCCACAATCTGCGCATAGTATTTTACATTTGCAGAGGTTGGCACTGCCGAAACCAAATCACGCACAAACTCCAAGCTGCTAATCTCCGGCGGCACATCCTTTTCCTTCAAACGTGCCTGCAAGGTAATCAAATCGACCGGCTTGCCTTCATTGAAAATCTCTACGACTGCATCAAAGATAACCCCGTATGCATTCTGATAGAAATCCTCACCGACAATCATCTCGGAGGCTGTGAGTATCGCTTCCTTATCCATCAGCATCGCACCGACAACTGCCTGTTCCGCTTCCACACTGTGCGGCAATACTCTCTTAATGAGTGCTTCATCCATAACTTTTTATCTCCTAAGCTTCTGTTATCGTCACCTTCAGCTTTGCAGTCACCTTTGTGTGTAACTTAATCGGAACACTGTGCGTTCCTAAGGTCTTAAGCGCGTCCTTAAGCTGGATTTTCTTCTTGTCGATGTCATATCCCAGCTGCTCCTGCACCGCTGCCGCAATCTCCTTTGAAGACACAGAGCCAAACGCTCTGCCGCCCTCGCCAAACTTAATTGCAAGCGTAATCTCTCCCGCTTCTAACTTCTTGGCGAGCGTCTGTGCCTCTTCAAGCTGCTCCTGCGCCACCTTCGCATCATTCGCCTTCTGAAGCTTCAAATCATTCAGATTCTTTCCATTCGCCTCCAGGCCTAACTTCTTCGGCAAAATAAAATTCCTTGCATATCCGTCATTGACGTTCACAATCTCTCCCTTTTTGCCAAGTGCTTTTACATCTTGTAACAAAATAACCTGCATTCTATAAATCTCCTTCTTTTATCATCTTCTCAATGACCTCTTTGAGTGTGGCGATTGCCTCCTCCATATCCGTATGCTGGAACTGTGCTCCCGCACTGTTCATATGTCCGCCACCGCCAAGTCTCTCTGTAATCACTTGTACATTCACTTCATCAATCGAACGGGCACTGAGATAAATCTTTCCATAATATTCGGTCAGAACAAAGGATGCCTTGATACCCCGAATATCGAGGAGCTCATTTGCCGCCTGTGCACCGATAATCGTCGGACTGTCAATCTCTGTATTCGTACACTGCGCAATGGCATATTGTTTCTGGAATACCTCTGCGCTGCCGATAATCTCCGCTTTTACGCGGTAGCTTTCCATATCGTCTCGGAACATCTTGCGCACGCGGGTAATATCTGCGCCACAGCGCCGCAAGAAGGCTGCCGCCTCAAAGGTACGCACACCGGTACGGTTCATAAAGTTATTCGTATCAATCATCATACCCGCATACATACTGTTCGCTTCCAAGCCGGTAATCCGAACATCATCTGTAATATACTGCAACACCTCTGCAACCATCTCACAAGCCGAAGAAGAGTACGGCTCAATATACGAAAGCACCGTATTCTCGATTCCGTAGCTTCCCTGTCTGTGATGGTCGAAGACTACAATCGTCTTTGCCTTCTTCAAAAGCTCCGGACAATCGGTAATCTCCGGCTTGCTCGTGTCTACAACGATGACCATCGTATTATCTGTCACCAAATCCTGCGCCTCCGAAGACTTGACAAACATATCCTTCGGATAAGCCGGATTCTCGCAAAACGAATTGTAAAGCGGTCTCACAGACACCGTAATATCATTCAGCACGATGTGTGCTTTTTTCTCCATTGTAACGGCTGCACGCCAAATACCAATCGCCGCACCGAAGGAATCCACATCTGCTATGCGATGTCCCATAACAATAACCTTATCCTTCGCCATAATGAATTCGCGCAATGCCTCAGCCTTTACACGTGCCTTTACTCGTGTATTCGGCGTCGTCTGCTCACGCTTACCACCATAGTAGGAAATTGAGCCGCCATTTTTCACAACCGCCTGGTCTCCGCCTCTGGCAAGTGCCAAATCAATTGCCACACGCGCATAATTGTAGCTCTGCGCATAAGTACCTGCTGCAATACCGATTCCGATACTGAGCGTCACCGGCATCGTATTTCCAATACTCACGGTCTTTGCATCTTCCAAGACAGAAAACTTATCCTTCTCCATCTCGGTAAAATATTTTTTCTTTACAACAAAGAAGTATTTATCCTTCTCTAGTTTTTTTATAATTCCATCACGGTTAGACATATATTGGTTGATTTTTCGGTCAATCAATGCCACCAAAAGTGATTGACGAACCTCCTCAACGCTCTCCATAACTTCCTCATAATTATCGATATAAATCAAACCGGATACCAGACGCTGACTCTCGTTCTCACGCATATAGAAACGCAACTCGGTCACATCCGTAAGGGCAACTGCCACAAAACTGTCACGCCCTACCGGCAACTGAAACGCACTGTCCATATCCCTGTTAGCCTTCAGTGTCACCCGCCTAAACTCTGCATGGTATTCTCGCTCGCCGTAGATAAACTCACGCTCTACTTTATCACCCTCTGCTTTTGGGAAAATACTGCGATTCAACTCTGGAATATAATTGCTCAAATAACTTTCCTGAACCTCTGCCTCTCCAAAAACTGCCTGAAAGCTGTCATTCCTCCAGACAATCTTCCCATCCTCCAGCATCACAGCATAAGGTACGGAAGAATCCATCAGCAAGACATTCTGCATCAACCCATATTGTGCCGAAAAATCCACCAGCTTCGTCGCAATCAACGACTGGTTATAGAAATACAAAATCAATGCGGCCACCAGATATACGAGCAAAAACAACACCATCACATACCCTGCATTCCTGTCTATCGCAAATATACAAGCAGTCGCTATCACAAGGAGAACTGCCATCAATACCGGCCACAATAGGTAGAACTTCATGCGCCCTTTGAACTTTACATCATTTCTCATTCCACTATCCTCACTGTTTGGGGACGTCTCTTATGCCTCATACCCATTCGGATTATTTGACTGCCATCTCCAAGAATCTTCACACATCTCGTCCAAACCTCTCTCTGCCACCCAGCCAAGCTCTGCCTTTGCCTTTGCAGGGTCTGCATAGCACATCGCAATATCACCCGGTCTTCTCGGCTGAATCTTATATGGAAGGTCCTGTCCACAAGCCTTGCTGAATGCCTTTACCATATCCAGCACAGAATAGCCATTGCCTGTACCAAGATTATAAACACACACACCAGCCTTCTCCTCAATCTTCTTCAAGGCCTTTACATGTCCAAGTGCAAGGTCCACCACGTGGATATAGTCACGCACACCTGTGCCGTCCGGCGTGTCATAATCATCTCCAAACACACCTAAGAACTCACGCTTTCCAACAGCAACCTGTGTAATATACGGCATCAGGTTGTTCGGAATTCCCTTCGGGTCTTCTCCGATTGTACCGCTCTTATGTGCGCCAACCGGATTGAAATAACGAAGAAGCACGACATTCCACTCTGCATCTGCTGTGTGGAAGTCAGTCAAAATCTGCTCCAACATCGACTTCGTCCAACCATATGGATTCGTGCACTGTCCCTTTGGGCATTCCTCTGTAATCGGGATAAATGCCGGGTCTCCATATACCGTTGCCGACGAACTAAAAATAATATTCTTTACACCTGCATTGCGCATCGCGTTGCACAACACCAAAGTACCGTTGATATTATTGTCATAATACTCAAGCGGCTTTGCAACCGACTCACCGACTGCCTTTAAGCCTGCAAAATGGATTACTGCATCAATCTTCTCTTTTGCAAACACCTCTGCCATCGCCTTCTCATCGCGGATGTCCGCCTCATAGAACGGAATCGCACGTCCGACAATCTTCTCTACACGCTTCAAAGACTCCTTGCTGGAATTACAAAGATTGTCCAATACAACAACCTCATATCCTGCATTCACCAATTCAATACATGTGTGGCTACCGATATAACCGGCGCCCCCTGTCACCAAAATTCTCATTCCAAGTTCCTCCTCTACTATACTTATACGCAATATTTCTTAATAATGTCCTGCATCGCATCCCACTTTGCTTCCATATCTGCTACCAGCTTAAACTGGGTACGGCACCTATCCAAATTATGTCCTTCTCTGTGCACCTTGAAATATGTATCTCCCTGCAAGTAGTCCGTCAAGAAACGCATACCGCACTCAAAGGTCATCACCTTTGCGCCCATCGGCAGCATCTCAATCTCCTTCGCTGTCAAGCTCTCGCCACAGCTCTCAAGAAATCCCTTTGCATAGATGTCAAACAACTCCAAATCACACCATACCTTGTCCAAGTCCTTCTCGTCCTCAGCTGCCGTACTCGCACCGAAACGAATGGAATCGCCGAAATCATTCATAGCAAGTCCCGGCATCACGGTATCTAAATCCACAACACAGATGCCCTTGTGTGTCTCATCGTCAATCATAACATTGTTCAGCTTCGTATCATTGTGCGTGACACGAAGCGGCACTTCCCCATTCATAAGCAGGTCCCCAAACACATTTGCCACATCTTCCCGCGCAAGGACAAAATCAATCTCCTTCTGCACTTCTGCTGCACGTCCACAAACATCCTCTTCCACTGCTTTTTTGAACACTGCAAAACGTGCCTTTGTATCATGGAAGCCCTCAATCGTCTCATGTAGGGTTGCTGCCGGATACGCTGCCAAAAGTCTCTGGAAATTTCCAAAGGCAACTGCACTCTGATAAAAATCCTCCGGCGATTCTACCTGATCGTAGCTTCTTGCATTCTCAATAAATACATAGCATCTCCAGTATTCCCCTTCGGAATCCACGAAATACGGATCTCCCTGCTTCGTCGGAATCACATTCAAGGTCTCCCGCTCCGGGTCTCCGCCGTTCTCAATAATCCGCTCACGAAGGAAGGAGGTTACACCCATAATATTCTCCATCAGCTCGACCGGCTTCTTAAAAATGCTCTTATTCATACGCTGCAAAATTACGCGTCCTTCGCTTCCGTCATCCTTGCGAAGTGTCATCAAAAAAGTGTCATTGATATGCCCGCTTCCATAAGGAACTGCGCTCATTACCATACCATCTAGTTGAAAACCAATCAAGGCCTCACTGCGTCCACACCATACCTGCTCTGGATATACACCATTGTCTTTCATACTCTGAATGGCTGCCATGACATTCGCCTTGTCTTCTTTATAAGTCACTCCGTACCACTTGTCCTGCGAAGTCAACACAGACACCGTCGCACGGTCTTCTGCAAGCAGCTTACTTACCACAGATGGAAGGAAGTATTCGCATTTGAGCGGGTTGTTCTTTAAGCCTTCCTCCAAAAACGCTGCGAAGCCCTTCTGAATCTCCTGCAAAAAGCTTGCCGAGAATCCCCACATATTCATAGAGACAATGCTGTCTGTCGGAATCTCTGTCCAAGTCTTTCCATCGTCCTCCGTAAAGGCAGCGCCATCTCCCTTTCTCTCAATCCGTGTGCGCTCTACTACTTTCACGAGATAACCATCCTCATCAATCGTACACACACCACGCGCTACATGTCCATTCTCCGTCAAAGTATTCTCTAAACGATATCCTACCATCGTATAACGGTACTTGTCATCATCCTCACTCTTTGAAAGGAAATCATAAATCTTTTGGAAGGCATCTCGTCCATAATAATCATCGGCATTGATTACCGCAAACGGGCCATCCACCACATCGATACAGCTCAGTACCGCATGTGCCGTTCCCCAAGGCTTTACTCGCTCTGCCGGAACCGCAAAACCTTCTGGGATATTCTGCAAATCCTGGAACACATACTCTACATCCATCACTGCTTCCACGCGTCTGCCCACAGCTTCTTTGAATAATTCTTCATTCTCTTTCTTAATGATAAAAACAACTTTTTCAAATCCAGCTCTCTTCGCATCAAAAATTGAAAAGTCCATAATAATATGGCCCTGATTGTCAATCGGGTCTATCTGCTTCAGGCCTCCGTAACGGCTGCCCATACCAGCTGCCATAATTACCAATACCGGTTTCTTCATGATTCCTTCCTCCATCTCGTATCTTCCTAATACGCCCACTATAATAGCCTATTATAGTACATCTCATTCCGAAAATCTTTACATTATTATCCCTCGCATTTGCACGATTGTCCATTTTTCACTTGCCTCTTTGCGCATAAACGTGTATGATAAGATTAAATACGAAAACAAAGCGAAAGGAAGCAAAGGATATGAGCTATATCAAAACCTCTCTGACAAAAAGTATTGAAATCGACGGCCTGTATTCCATCCACTATTTTGAATACACGGACAAGTTTTTGTTTTCTGGGGAATCTCACGATTTTTGGGAACTCGTATGTGTCGATAAAGGCTCGGTTGCCATTACAATGGATGACAAAGAGCATATCCTACACAAGAACGAAATTGCCTTTCATGAACCTAACGAATTTCACACGGTATCTACTTATGGACAGATTGCACCCAATCTTGTCGTCATCTCTTTTGAGACCGCAAGTCCGCTTATGGAATTCTTCCGCAAGCGTATTCTGCGAATCGACGAACAAGAACGCACCTTTCTTGCGACGATACTCAAAGAAGCGCGCAATACCTTTGCCACTCCATTGGATGACCCTTATACCAAGCAACTACTTCGAAAAGAGGGGGCACCTATCGGTTCTGACCAAATCATTAAGATGTATTTGGAGCTTTTCCTACTCCATCTACTGCGTCGATATACAGCTGAAGAACGCCAGTATTTTGGCATTCCCACGCTTAAGAACAGTACCGATGTCTTTCAGCGTGTAACCGAATATATGGACAGCAATCTTTCAGAGCGCCTCACAATTGAGCAAATCTGCCGCGAAAATATGATTGGTCGTACTCAATTACAAAAGATTTTCCAAAAGGAAGCCAGCATGGGTGTAATTGAATATTTTTCAAAAATGAAGATTGATTCTGCCAAGCATATGATTCGTATCGGGCGGATGAACTTCACCCAAATTTCTGAACAATTAGGGTACTCGTCCATCCATTACTTTTCAAGACAGTTTAAAAAGATTACCGGAATGACACCTTCAGACTATGTGTCTTCCATCAAAGCGATTGTAGAGAAATAGTCCGGATTTAATCCGGACTAATCTGAAATCGGTCAATTGCGACCCCAAATGCACCTGCATATCCATCTTGGCCGCCACCTGTCTCCTTGTCGAGCTGCCAGTCATAATACGCCGCATTCACCGGTGAGACCCGATACTTTGCCTTGCGGTAACCAAAACTCGCCACATAATCAGCCGGTGTGTCATAATAGACTTCCACAGCATCAATGACATTTCCGTTTCCCGCATAGCCATAAATGGGATCCGCAAGATTATATTGATTCACAATCGGCAGCCATCCGCCACCGCGATTGTGTACACGATAACGCACGCTTCCTTGATTCACCCCAATTGCAATATCGGTAATGGGAACACCTCGTACTCCTGCGTAATCTTGTAGGTTTGTCACCTCCGGGTACCACCTTCCACCTGCTTTCACACAATAACGAAACTGAATATCAGAAGCTGCATTTGGCGGTGCTGTTACAACAGGCGGCTGTGGTGCGGGAAGCACTGCACTCCCTGTCATACCCGCAACAATTGCCGCCGCACATCGGGTCGGATTCCACAGACGCACATCGTCTGCATCATCCACAAAACAACACTCAATCAAAATTGCCGGACTTTTTGTATTTGCAAGCACATATAAGCCTTTGTTATACTTCGTTCCTCGATTGCGCATTCCCAAGCTCGCCGCAATGTTTGCACAAATCGCATCCGATACTGCCTTTGTTCCGGCATCGTAGTTCAACACCTCAACGCCTCCTGTACTGTTATCCCCCACCGGGTCTCTGCGCCCACTATTTAAATGAATGGACACATCCAATGCTACTTGGTTTTGATTACACTTTTGTACAATTCTTCGCAGACATTCTGCCTGTGTGGTATTATCATCACAGGTACAGTCATAGACCGTATGACCCTGCTGCCGCAACAGTCGAATCACCTCGTCCTTTACAATTCGGTTTTCCACCGACTCCTGTAACAGTCCCACCGCGCCATATGCGCCTTGTCCCTGCGGACAATGTCCCGCATGCACATTATATACTGCCATTTATTTTTACTCATCCTTTCTATTTTTCTTAAAAAGCTGATGCACATACGTGCTCATTCCTGCCACCAGGATTCCTTGCACAATGCTTGCAAACACAGCCATCGCTATATCCTGTCTCGTCTTCAATCCACAGGACGCAAACACCCAGATTGCACAAAGCAGCACCCCTGCAATCCCAAGCACCAGTGGAAGGTATTTTTCTTTTATGATTTCTGCCTGCTCTAAGGCTACACCGACAAAATACAGAGCCGCAACCACCGTCAAGAGTTCCGGTTTGATATAACTCATAATCTCTTCCATCGAAACACCTCTTCCTTATGGCTCTCTATATCATATGTTTTTGCAACAAAAAAGGAACCACAAAAATGGAAATTCCATTCTCGCAGTCCCGCTTGTTAATCAAAATGCTTTTCTACTAATCTGCTATATTCTTCAAACGCCGGCACTCCTTGCAAGGCTATCTTCAGTGATTCCTGTATACCCTTGTAGTACCACCCAATCATATTCTTATCTTTCATCCGAAAACGATTCCAGAGCTCTTCCCCACATTCCGGGTAATCTCTATCTATATCCCGCATATTGGAAAGCTTGTCCGCCAAACCTATCATCTGCACTTCCTTCGATGCACGCTTCAGGCGCGCGATCGTCGCTCCCTTTCGCTCAATCCAAGTCTTCGACTTGTCCTCGCTCTCCTGCACCACCATCTGTGCCACACGCACCGAAAAGGTCTGCATCAGTAATTCAGCCGTCACTTCCTTGCAATCCTCCACCGTATCGTGTAGAATCGCCGCACTGATAATCTCCTCATCATCCGTCATGGTCGCCACAATCTCACCCACCTCCAACGGATGAACAATATAGGGTCGTGTGGTTCCTTTTCGGAATTGTCCTTCATGCGCCTGTGTCGCAAATTGTCTCGCCTTCTCTATCACGCCAAATCCCTTTTCCTTTTTAATCTGCCTTTATTATAATGGAAATCTTTGCAATCGTCTATACCGGCTTTGGATTTTTCTTGTCCTTTCCGAAAACTAGGTGTATAATAGCATCATTATTAAAAAAGGAATGATACAAAATGAAAAACCAATCGACAAAGACAATCAAGCTTGTGCAGTTGGCCCTGTTCGCGGCTCTGATTATCATCATGGCCTCCACACCGATGTTGGGCTATATTCCGCTGGGATTTACCCGCGCAACCATCATCCATATTCCGGTGATTCTCGGTGCCATTGTACTCGGCCCGAAATACGGTGCGATTCTCGGCGGTATCTTTGGATGCACCAGCTTTCTGAACAATACCTTCAATCCGACCATCACCTCTTTCGTCTTCACTCCGTTTTATACTCTGGGTGATTTCGAAGGCGGCATCGGCAGTATCATCATATGCTTTGTACCGCGTATCTTAGTCGGTGTCATTCCGTACTTCGTATATCAGGGAATGCAAAAAGCCGCGAAGAACCGCAAGGGCTCGCAGGTACTTTCTCTAGGTGTTGCCGGTGTATCCGGTGCGCTCACCAACACGCTTTTGGTTATGGGTATGATTCTGCTGTTTTTCCGCGAGTCCTATGCACTCGCCAACAACATCAGTGTCAATGCTGTATTCGGCTTCGTACTTACCATCATCGGTATGAACGGTGTCCCGGAAGCCATTGTCGCAGCCGTATTGGTCGCTCTAATCGGAAAGATTCTTATCTCAGGACGCTTTCTCAAATCTTAAAGAAAGCCCCCGTCAAGACCAATAATCTGCCCTGTCAGATATGCGGGACTTTGCAATAATTGAAGAACTACATCAGCCACTTCCTGCGGTGTCCCAAAACGACCTGCAGGAATTTCTGTTTCTAAGACCAATCTTTCCTGCGCATCCAACTGCGCATTCATCGCGGTATCAATGCAGCCACAAGCAATCGCATTCACCTGTATGTTGCTCGGCGCGAGCTCCTTCGCAAGTGCGCGTGTCAAACCATGCACGCCTGCCTTCGTCGCTGAATACGCCGCTTCACAAGAAGCACCGACTGAACCCCACATCGAAGAGATATTCACAATCTTCCCCTGCTTTTTTGAAACCATCGCCGGAATTGCGGCGCGGCAACAATAAAACACAGAAGAAAGGTTGGTCTGTAGCAAGCAATTCCATTCCTTATCTGTCATATCTGAAAGGAGCCCGATATGTGCAATGCCCGCATTGTTCACCAGCACATCTAAGCCGCCACAGCTTTCAGAAATCGAATCAAACATCTCCTCTACAAATGTCGCGTCTCCAACATCCCCAACAAAACACACACAGCTTCCATCCGAAAGCTCCTCTATCTCCGCCTGCACCTCCCGAAGCTCTGTAGTTGATTTGCTGCAATTCAAAAATATATGATACCCCGCCCTTGCAAGTGTCAGGGCAATTGCTTTTCCAATGCCTCTTGAAGCTCCGGTAATCAATGCTGTCTTTTTCTGTCTCTGTTGCATAGCTCTTTTTCTATCTCCTCTCGCTCTCACAAGTACATTTATCATACAATACAAAACTAGGGATTGCAAATCACATCTATATTTTTTTGTGACTCTGTGGTAAAATGTACAAAATTACCTTTACTTGATTTCAAGGAGGACCGAAAAGATGTTAAAAGGAAAGACCGTTCTCTTAGGCGTTTCAGGCAGCATTGCCGCCTATAAGATTGCAAACCTTGCAAGTATGCTCACAAAGCTCCACTGCGATGTACACGTGCTGATGACCAAGAATGCGACAAATTTTATAAACCCCATTACCTTTGAGACACTCACCAATCACCGTTGTATCGTAGATACCTTTGATAGGAATTTTGAATATCAGGTGGAGCATGTCTCTTTAGCCAAACAAGCCGACTTGGTACTGATTGCACCTGCAACGGCGAATGTAATTGCAAAGCTATGCTATGGTCTGGCAGATGATATGCTGACGACAACCACGCTTGCCTGCACTTGTAAGAAGCTGATTTCCCCTGCAATGAATACGCAGATGTACCACAATCCGATTACACAGGACAACCTCAAAAAGCTTCGCGGGTATGGCTTTGAGATTATCGACCCGGCTTGCGGTATGCTCGCCTGCGGTGATATCGGCGATGGAAAGATGCCGGAGCCTGAACTGCTCTTGCAATATATTTTGAAGGAGCTGGCATTTGAGAAAGACTTGGCGGGCAAACGTGTGTTAGTAAGCGCTGGCCCGACGCAGGAATCTGTTGACCCGGTGCGCTATCTCACCAATCATTCCAGCGGGAAGATGGGCTACGCACTCGCGAGAAATGCAATGCTGCGCGGCGCCGATGTAACACTTGTAAGCGGACCGACTTCTTTGCCGAAGCCGCCATTTATCGAAGTTGTAGAGATTACAACTGCACAGGAGATGTTTGATGCTGTTACCTCGCGCGCCGATGCGCAGGATATCATTATCAAGGCGGCGGCTGTTGCCGACTACCGCCCTGCCACCACTCACGATGAGAAGCTTAAGAAGGCAGACGGCGAGCTTGCCATCGCACTGGAACGCACACAAGACATCTTAGGCTATCTTGGCGCACACAAAAAAGACGGGCAATTTCTCTGTGGCTTCTCAATGGAGACGCAGAATATGTTAGAGAATTCCCGTGCCAAGCTTACAAAAAAGAATGTGGATATGATTGTTGCGAACAATCTTAAGACGGATGGCGCCGGATTTGGAACAGACACGAATGTCGTTACGCTGATTACACCATCCGAAGAAATGGAATTGGAATTGATGAGCAAGGATGCCGTTGCGAACTGCATCTTAGACAAAATTTCAGAAGCTATTTGATTAGCTTCTGAATTTTTTTGCTCTCTTCTGTTCCTGCTACTTGCAGCAATTCAAATAGCAGGGATTCATAGGTCGTCACAATCGCGCCCTCATCGCGCATACGCTTCAGCGCAATTCGCTTATCATTCGGCTTTCGGCTGGAAATACAATCCTCCACCACGACCGGTATATAGCCTGCTGCCAGCAAATCCAAAACGGTCTGCAACACACAGATATGTGCCTCGATTCCACAGACAATCACAAACTTCTTTCCATAAAAGCGATTCTTGACACTTGGATAGGCTGTAAATGCAAGCTTCTCAACAAAAGCCTCAGTGCCGGCAGCCTCCCGAATCTCGGCTACGGTATCTCCCAGTCCCTTTGTGTATTGCTGTGTCATCAACATCGGAACACCCAGCACACGCAAGCCTTCCAATAAAACGGACGCATTTCGAATCAAGTTCTCCTGCTCCTGCATAACCGGAACCAATTTTTCTTGATAATCAATGACTACGGCAACTGCCTTTTCACGTTCTATCTTCATAGTTTATTTCTCCAGAATCTTTTTAATCTCTGCCATAAAGGTATTCACATCTTTGAACTCACGATAAATGGAAGCAAAGCGCACATACGCAACCTCGTGCAGCTCTTTGAGCTTGTCCATCACAATCTCACCGATAACACTGGTCGGAATCTCCTTGTCCTCCAACTGAAAAATCGCCGTCTCAATATCGTCTATCGTCCGCTGAATATCATCTGCCGAAATCTCCAGCTTATAGCATGCCTGCAAAATACCCGACTCTATCTTCTCACGCTCGTACTGCTCACGTGTATTATCCTTCTTAATGACAATCAATGGAATGGTCTCAATCTTTTCATAAGTGGTAAAACGCTTCCCACACTCATCACAGCTGCGGCGTCTGCGAATCAAGCTTCCATCTTCTGCTGCTCTCGAATCAATTACCTTTGAATCTCTACTTCCACAATATGGACATTTCATATCCCCTGTACCTCCGCGTGTTTTTTTCTATTTTAACAGATACCCCTCACCCTTTGCAACTATTCAAAAATTTTTCCTCACATATATCCACCAAAATAATATCCGACCCTATCTTTTTAATACACTCAAAAGGGATTACAAACTCACTGTCATGTCCAAACAAGCCGAAGCATTTTCCCTGCGCCGGTACGATAATGCACTGAATACAGCCATTACACTCATCAAACACAAGGTCGGACACACAGCCCAAGCGGTTACAATTACAAAGATTTATCACTTCTTTTTCATGCAGCTCTCGCAAACGCATACACTCACCTGCCATATTTTCTCTGTTTTATCTTATGCCGGCTCCGCCCAAACGTTACGGAACCCATATTTTTCTTCTTGTCGTTTTTTGTGGAATTGTGTATAATAATAAAATATATATAAACAACATAAACTTTTATAAAATCTTTGAGTATTACGGAGGTTACGATGTTTCACAAACGATACGATGGGCGCCTGGTGCGTAGCATAGATCCATTGATGAAAATCATGCCCTACATTATGAAAGAACGAACCGATACGATGACCGCGTACGAAGATACCTTCCCCTGTGAGGCGATGGATGCCTACATCAAGGAGAAGGCTGCGCAAGGAATCAAGATGAGCTATATGGATATCTTGATTGCTGCCACTGTCCGTCTGATTGCATTGCGTCCGCAGTTGAATCGCTTCATTATGAATGGCCGCGTCTATACCCGCCCCAAGATTTGGGTGTGCTTTACCATGCATACGACCCTAAAGAATGATAGCGAAGAGACTGTCGTTAAGCTTTGCTTCGATGGCACAGAATCCATCTTAGAAATTTCAGAGAAGATTAACGAAGCAATTGCGACAGAACGCCGCAACAGTCACGCAGACAACGGAACGGATGCACTTGCGCGCACACTTACTTATATTCCAAGTCCGATTTTGAAACTGGTTGTCAATACCTTGATGTGGATGGATAAGCACAATATGCTTCCAAAAGCCATTTTGGAATTTAGCCCGTTCCACACCACCTTCTATATTACAAACCTAAAATCACTTGGTATCAACCATGTACATCATCACGTGTATAACTTTGGTACCACCGGCCTTTTCCTTGCAATGGGCAAAGAGAAGATGATACCGGTTGTCAAGGACGGCGAGATTGTACAGGAAAAACATATGGGGTACAGCTTAGTATCTGACGAGCGCATTTGCGATGGACTCTACTTTGCATTGGCACTTCGCCAACTGCGAAAGATTATGAAGAATCCGGCTGTATTGGAGACAAAGCTTGAAGAAAAAGTAGAAGATGTAAGATGATTTTTAAAACGCAAAACGGCAAAACGGGACGTAGTAAAATTGAATTTTACTACGTCCCGTTTTGCGTTTTGGGGTGTCCCGTTTTGCATATTTTTTTCTACTGTGGCAAGCTGTCTCTCACGCAGAGCGCCCCATAACCTACGCTCTGATTGGGATATTCTGTGAACCCAAGAATCTCCCGTGACCCCCGCTGCAAATATGCTTTTACCTTCTCCCCATACAAGAACGGATCATGATTGTCAACAATCCCCCACTGCATCAAGAGTGCCGCTGCCCCTGTCACAAAAGGAGTGGCAAAGGAGGTTCCGCTCAATTCGGCAAAGCCTCCGCCTGCTAGCGGAACTATGATGTCCACGCCCGGCGCCACCAAATCCGGCTTTATCCTTGCGCCTGCTCCACGCCCCGAAAAATCTGCATAGGTCATTGTCTCGGAATTATAAGCGCCGACACCAATGGTGCGGAACGCGGTTGAAGGAATGGTCAAGCTTCCGGAGGGACTCGCCTGTAAAAACTCCGTTCCTTGATTCAGCACATTGGCACTGGGAAGCCAAAGTGCATAATTCCCATTTATTACATCTCGCGGTGTCAAAATAATCTTCCATATTCCACTGTTGACATAGTCCACACGCGGCAAGAAATCAATGAATATTTCTTGGTCTATAGTGTATGGACTCGGCTCTCCGTAATACATAAGCAGTTCCGTCTCCCCCACGCGGAAACGCTGCATACCCAGACGTTCTTGAAAAGGGCCCACACGGACGCCGGAGGGCGTCTGCAAAGAAATGTCTATCACATCATAATATGCCTTCCAAATCTGTACATTGAGTGCCGCTTCATTTTCCTGTACTGCCAGCTCAATTTCCATTTCTTCACTATCATTCAATCTGCCGGAAACGTGCCCTGCCGTGTTCCCTTCATTCCCTGTCCCAATGCAAATCACGCTCTTCCACCGGTTTGCAATGTCCTGTATAAACTGCTCCAAAAGGCTGTTTCCATCATGCGCACCGTAGGTATTGCCGAAACTGATATTGATGGCGACCGGCTGCCCGTATTCCAACGCCTTTCGCACCACATAATCAATCGCCTGCATCAGCTCCGTTGTTCGCGGGAAGCCATCCAGTTTGGGAAGACCAAGCTTTACCACAAGAAGCTCACTCTCATAGGCAACGCCCCGATATTCCTCGCCATTTCCGACCGCCACTCCAGCCACTGCTGTCCCATGCCCGGAGGTATCTTGACTTGGGACAAGCTGCCGTCTTGCTTCCACTGTCGTTTGTCGCAATGCCTCATTGATTTGCTCCTGCGTATACTCCGTTCCAATGGCATATCCAGCCGGTGGATTTTCTGATAACGATTGATCCCACAGTGCACGAATGCGCGTGCTTCCATCTAGATTTCGAAACACCGGATTCGCATAATCAATCCCCGAATCTATGACTGCCACGAGCACACCTTTTCCGCTTAAATTATACGGCGGACGCTGCACCGGCGGAATGCAGGAGGCTGTCTTCCCGCTTTCCACTGCAAAAAATAAGCGCTTTGGCTTCTCCACAAACTCCACCTGCGGAAAATCAGAAAGCCGTCCAATCAAGCTCTCCCGTATTGTGACAATGGCATACTCATTTTGCAATTCTACCACCTGTACGCCCAACTCACGAAGCTGTGACAAATCTCCTGAATACTTTACAATCAAATCCCACTCTTGTTCAGACGCATCGTAACCCACATCCAGCTCTAGAGACTTTTGTCTCTCCTCGACAGTCGCACCCAGTGCCAAATTTAACAAATTTTCTAATTTTTGATCTGTCATCCCAATTCCCCCTCCTACTACAGTATTCAGAAAATGCGTTTTCGGAAGTTGTCAAATTTTGTTCCTTGTGCTAGAATGGAACGTACCCGAAAGGGAATGTAAAGTGAGGTTGACTCTATGAACAAGAAAGAAGTATTAGAAATTCGAAAGCAATATGTGCCGGAGCACTGCACCATCACACGTATTTGCGGTTGCTATGTAGACGGGAACAAAGAGATTGTTGCCAAGTCGAAAGACGCATTTTTATCACTCCCGGAGGAGGAAATTTTTAAATATTTGACCCTATTTAAGCAGACTCTGTCAGGAACGATTGGAAAGAACCTGATCAATCTCACCTTTCCCCTCGCACAGGAGATGCCGGGCGGCACACAGAGCTCTCTTTTACACCTGCGCAACAGCAAGCTGCAAGATGACAAGCTTTTGGACGAATTTTATCGAGAGATTATTGAGAACTATAACTACGGTGAGAACTACTACATTATTTTGATTCATGTTGCGTATGATGTGCCAGGAAAAGCGAACGACGGCAGCGAGATGTTCGACGCCTCTGAGGAAGTGTTTGATTACATACTTTGTAGTATTTGTCCGGTACATCTTTCCAAAGAAGGACTCTGCTACAATCCTGAGACCAACCATATGGAGAACCGCATCCGTGACTGGATTGTGGAAGCACCGGAGAAGGGCTTCTTATTCCCTGCATTTAACGACCGCACGACGGACATCCACAGTCTCTTGTACTTTTCAAAGCAAGCTGAGGACTTACAGCCGGATTTTGTTGAGAACGCACTCGGCTGCATCTTCCCGATGTCAGCAGGAAGCCAGAAGAACGCATTTCAATCCGTTGTTTTAAATACTTTGGGAGATGAATGCGAATACGAAGTTCTTCGAAATATTCACGACAATCTGAATGAGATTATCGAGGATGCAAAGAAATCACCGGAACCGCCGGTGCTGACCAAGCCTGACGTAAAGCGCTTGTTGGAGAACAGCGGCGTGACCGAAGAACGCATGGAAGTGTTTGAAGACACTTACGACCATATCGCGGGATCCAAGACAGAATTTCTGGTTCCGAACATTGCAGAGACCCGAAAGTTCAGCATCGAGACCCCCGACATCGTAATTAAGGTGAATCCTGAACGCGCTGACTTAGTCGAGACCAGACTGATTGACGGCAGACAATGTCTCGTCATTGAGATGAACGACCACGTCGAAGTCAATGGTGTCAGCATCCGGACAAACGCAACTAATTAAAGTTAAAGATACGATTTGCCATCGTGTATGCTAGGGAAGATACTTTTCTTCCCGGCTTACCCGGCAAATTCATCGTCTGCCCTAAGATTCCGTAACGGATTTTTCGATAAACCTTCATATCCTTTTTTGCAAGATAGGCCCACAGGGCTTTTTTCTTTTCCAAATTTTCCGAATTCTTGGAACGGATTGCGATGATGGACGATACCGTCATCATAATTGCCAGATAATTGGTCATATACGCCCGCAATCTCTTATTCCCAACCTTATGCAAATCATACATATCAATCATCGTGCGCGTCACAAGAAGCTGCTGATCAATGCGCCGAATCATATTCTGCTCATTTACAGACTGTCCTTCTCTGCCGATAAAATAGCGGTATAGGTTCACATTCACGTAATATAAGGTCTTCACATGCGGCAGCGGATAGTACACATAAATATTATCTACATAAAAGGTGTGCTTTGGAAGCGTGAGTCCACACATCTTCAAAAGCTCTGTGCGATACATCACAGAATGCATCAAGATATACTGTCCAATACGAAAGCGTCCCAAATCTCTCCAAGAAAAAATACAATCCTGTGGCATCACATTTTGGTAATGAATCACCTTCTTGTGTCTGACACCCACCTTCTCATAGACATAGTTCGACACCAGCATATCTACCAGCTTCTCCTTTGCAACCAGCTCGCGCACGACCTCCAGCACGCGCTGCAAGGCAATGACATCCACCCAATCATCACTGTCCACAACCTTAAAATAAAGGCCCGTCGCTTCACGCAGTCCGGCATTCACTGCATCTCCATGTCCACCATTCTCTTTATCAATCACTTTTACAATATTCGGATATTCCTCTGCATAACGATTCGCTATCTCAAGCGTGCCATCTGCGGAACCGTCATTCACAATCAGAATCTCCACGTCCTCGCCACCTGTCAAAATCGAAGAAATGGCATGTTCCATATAGCCTTCGGAATTATAACAGGGGACTGCAAATGATATATACTTCATATTACCTATCCTACCCTTCATTGTGTGAAAAAAAGACGAGATTATTACTAATCTCGTCTTCACTGCTCATTAGTCTTGTACGTATGGCATCAACGCAATATGTCTTGCTCTCTTGATTGCAACTGTAAGTGCTCTCTGATGCTTTGCACAGTTTCCTGTGATTCTTCTCGGAAGAATCTTTCCTCTTTCAGAAACATACTTTCTTAACTTTGCTACATCCTTGTAGTCAATCTCGTTATTCTCTTTGCCACAGAATACACAAACTTTTTTTCTTCTGCGCATTGTGTTTCTCTTCTTCATCGGAAAATCTGTCTTATTTCCTTTATCAAAAGCCATCTTTCATTACCTCCTATTTCAATTCTCTACTCAATCGCCTTAGCTGAATGGTAATTCCTCATCAATTCCGTCCGGAATATTCATAAAGCCATCGCCAATCTCTGCGCTCGGTGTCGGAGCCGGAGCTGCTTGGAAGCTTCCACCGGTTGTGCCACTGGCTGCCTTGCTCTCTGCAAATTCCTGTTCCTCAATCACTACGTCTGTCGTGTACACTTTCACGCCGTCTCTGTTCGTGTAGCTTCCGGTCTGAATACGGCCGGTCACTGCAATCTTGGTTCCCTGACGAAGATATCTCTCAGCAAACTCTGCTGCTCTGCCGAATGCGACACAGTTGATAAAATCTGCTGTCGGCTCACCGTCACGCTTAAAGCGGCGGTCCACTGCCAAAGAATATCTCGCAACTGCTGTTGCACTCTCTCCTTGTGAATACCGAACTTCCGGATCTCTTGTTAAACGTCCGATTAAAATTACTTTATTCATACGATTTCCTCTCTACTCTTATGCCTCTGGTTTCACGCACAAAAATCTCATAACATTGTCCATGATACGAAGTCTTGCTTCAATCTCAGCCGGAGCGGTAGCTTCTGCTTCAAAAGTAATGAAGTAGTAATAGCCTTCTCTCATCTTCTGAATCTCGTAAGCCAATCTCTTCTTACCCCATTCATCAACGTTCGTCACTGTTCCACCAAAACGAGTAATGTATGACTGTACCTTCTCGATTGTGGCAGCTCTCTCATCGTCTTCGATCTTTGCATTGACAACAACTGCTAATTCATACTTGTTCATGTCGTTTGCACCTCCTTATGGTCTCTGGTCCCCAACTCCAATTGGGAACAAGGAAAAAAATATATATCACAACTTGTGTATGATACCACACTTTTCTTAGGCTTTCAAGCTTTTTTTCAATTCTCTGACATTTTTTTCAACCAGCTTTCTCGCAATCATAATCTGATGTCCGCAGCCCATACACTTTAGACGGAAATCCGCGCCCACACGCAGAATCTCCCATTCACAACTACCGCAGGGATGCTTTTTCTTCATACGGATTACATCTCCCACCTCATACCTATCTGCCATCTCATCCGCTCCTTTTCTCTGCTATTCGCCCACAGTCTCTGTCACTTCCGGCACAAGCTTCACCCCGTGCACAAGCAGACGCTCATCCTCTGCAACGTTTGTGCAGGTAGAAAGGCTCAAAAGCTTGTCCTCCGCTCCTACCTGCACATCTGTAGGATAAAGAGAAACACTCCGAATATGTTCCACATAGCTCAAGAACTCCTCCGGCGAGCCATACCACTTATGATAACTTCTTGCTGTGTCCTTTACAATACTGACCGAGAAGACTTGATACGTCTCCACTGTGCCATCCGGCAGGTAAAGATAAAAGTAAGGATGTTGCTCACAAAATGCTTTGTCCTTATATTTTCGAAGGCGTCCAAACATCGAGCCATTGTTCATATTATGACCGTAGATAAAGTCGTTCTGGTCGGTAAAGCCTTTGGTATTCTCGGCATCTTGAAAGAGTGCGCCGGCTGAATTCCGCTTCCCCTCAAAGGTAGTATGCAAATATTTGTCATTGTCTTGCCCCTGCACAACCGGATAGCTAATCTCCTGCGGCTCATCAAAGCGAAGCCATGCCACCACCTCTGGATTGATTGCCTGCAACGCTGCAAAATCTACCGTGAACTGCTCCGGCTCCTCTGCCTTCTCTACAGAAGGGGTCTGAATCGCAATCTCTTGCAGTGCCTCGTATTCTTTCTCCCCTTCGCGGTACTCTGCCAAAATACGGTAAAGCTGTACTGCTGAAAATACGAACACACACACAGAAAGAACCAACACAAGCGTCGTAAACACTTGTCCCCTCTTGCTTTGCTTTTGTCTTCTTCCTCGTCTCATCTTCCGCCTTCCTTCCAAAATTATATAAAGAAGGTGAGTGCGTTTGCACCCACCTCTTACTTAGCTTACTTTCAGCTTAAACTTCTGAATCTCTTTCTCACTGGATACACGCTCAATCAAACCACCCAAAGAACGAAGCTTCTCCTCAAAGCGCTCATATCCTCTCTGAATATATACAATGTCATCGACAATGGTAATTCCTTCCGTCGCCAGACCGGCAATACAAAGAGCTGCTCCCGCACGCAAATCCGGCGCACTCACTCTCGCACCCGACAACTTCTCCACGCCCTCAATCGTAGCCGAATTGCCCTCAATCTTGACAACTGCGCCCATACGCGCAAGCTCATCTAAATATTTGAAACGATTCTCAAAAATACTTTCGGTAATAATGCTCGTTCCCTGACTCAAGGCCAAAGTCACACCAATCTGCGGCTGCATATCTGTCGGATAACCCGGATACGGAAGTGTCTTTACGTGGGTGCTGCGCAAACGCTTCTTCGCCACCACACGGACAGCATCATCAAACTCTTCTACTTCACAGCCAATCTCCACAAGCTTTGCAATGGTCGCCTCCAAATGCTTTGGAATGACATTCAACACCGTTACATCGCCTTGCGTTGCTGCTGCTGCAAACAAAAATGTACCCGCTTCAATCTGATCCGGAATAATCGAATACTCTGTCTTATGGAGCTTCGGTACTCCTTTAATCTTAATCACATCTGTACCTGCACCCTTGATGTTGGCTCCCATACTATTCAAGAAGTTGGCAACGTCTACCACGTGTGGCTCCTTTGCAACGTTCTCCATAATCGTCGTTCCTTCTGCCATCGCAGCCGCCATCATCACATTGATTGTCGCCCCTACAGAAACAACGTCAAAATACAAATGCGTACCGCGAAGATTCTCAGCCTCTGCAACAATCTTACCGCCTTCAATCTCGACCTCTGCGCCCAACGCACGAAAGCCTTTCAAATGCTGGTCTATCGGTCTGCTCCCAATATTGCAACCGCCCGGCAGAGCCACCTCTGCTCTGCGATACTTTCCAAGCAAGGCACCTAACAGATAATACGATGCTCGAATCTTCTTAATGTATTCATACTCAATACTCAGGTCATTCACGCCTGCACCATTGATACGAACCGTATGGCGGTCTACACGCTGCACGCTCGCACCAATACCGGCAATGGCCTCTAAAAGCACATTGATATCATTCACATCAGGCAAATTGTCTATGGTTACGGTCTCGTCAGTCATAATCGCTGCAGACAAAATAGCAAGTGCAGCATTCTTGGCGCCACCGATCTCTACTTCTCCAACAAGCGGCGAACCGCCCTTGATAATATATTGTTCCATTTCGCACCTCAAAATTACGAATTCATACCTAAACGCTATTATAGCACTAAATCTCTCCTTTGTAAATTAAAAATAGGAGGCAAGCCGCCTCCCACCTTCTTAAGGCCTATAATGCTATCTTGAAACGAAGCTCCCGTCAAAATAAAATCGCTTTTTTGCCTTTCTATAATGACATCTGCGTTGGTATAATTCCTGAAAGAGTACCACCTGTATCAAATCACGGAGCCACTCTTTTTCACCTTCTACGTCCTTTACCTTGTCATAAATGCGTCCGCACATCAGATAAATCTGTACCTGATCGGGGTATTCATCATAAATCATACTCCCCTCATATTCCATACGGTCACATTCTGCTTCCACATACGGCATCAAATTTCTTGCTGTTTCAGGATATAGACTTTTCATATAATCAAAATCCCGCTGCTCCACTTTTGCATCGTCATATAACAATGGCATCGGATACGCCATATAGTAGGGTAAACGCTTTTCCATCTAAAACACATCCCATCATTCAACACTATAATATAGGATATGAATTTCCGCAAAAAAAGTCACAATTTATTCTTCCCAATTCGCACCTTCTGCAAGTACCGTAATACGTTCCTTCTGAATCTCCACAAAGCCGCCTGAAATCTCAGCCCTTTTTACCTCTTCTCCAAGATGTATCTTCATCACAGCGGGAACCAGAATAACCGTCATCGGTATATGCTCCTTGTAAACACCCATCCGTCCCTCTGTCGAAGTAAATTCAAGAAAACTACATGCCCCATCGTAGAAGACACCATCCGGCTCAATTATTTTCAATTCAAACTCTCTACTGTCCGCCATAGAATGCACCTCTACTTCACGCGCGCAAGCACATCATCGATGTTACCCGCATTGAGGAAATATCCTTCCGGAATCTCATCATGCTTTCCTTCCAAAATCTCCTTAAAGCCTTGAATCGTCTCTTTAATCGGCACATAGCGCCCCTCAAATCCGGTAAACTGTGTTGCCACAAAGAACGGTTGTGATAAGAATCGCTGAATCTTTCTGGCACGTGATACCACCAACTTATCCTCTTCTGAAAGCTCATCCATACCAAGCATTGCAATAATATCCTGTAGCTCTTTGTATTTTTGTAAAACCTCCTGCACACCACGTGCAACCTGATAATGCTCCTCACCCACAATGTTCGGATCCAACATACGAGACGAAGAATCCAACGGGTCTACCGCCGGATAAATGCCAAGCTCCGTAATGGCACGCGAAAGTACAACCTTCGCATCCAAGTGTGCAAACGTCGTTGCCGGAGCCGGGTCAGTAAGATCATCTGCCGGCACATAAACAGCCTGTACCGAAGTAATGGAACCATTCTTTGTCGAAGTAATACGCTCCTGCAATGCACCCATCTCTGTCTGCAAGGTCGGCTGATATCCAACCGCTGAAGGCATACGTCCCAGAAGTGCCGACACTTCAGAACCCGCCTGTGTAAAACGGAAAATATTGTCAATAAATAACAGCACATCCTTTCCGCCCTTGTCACGGAAATACTCCGCCATCGTAAGTCCGGTAAGTCCCACGCGCATACGTGCTCCCGGCGGCTCATTCATCTGTCCAAATACCATCGCCGTCTTATTGATAACGCCCGATTCCTGCATCTCGTGATAGAGGTCATTCCCCTCTCTGGTTCTCTCACCAACACCCGTAAACACAGAATATCCGCCGTGCTCCGTCGCAATGTTTGTAATCAGCTCCTGAATCAAAACCGTCTTTCCAACACCGGCTCCACCGAACAGACCAATCTTTCCACCCTTCTGATACGGACACAACAAGTCGATAACCTTGATACCTGTCTCCAGAAGCTCAGACTCCGTCGACTGCTCCTCAAACTCCGGTGCCTTTCGATGAATCGGTTCGTATTCTACTCCCGTCGGTGCCGGCTTATCATCAATCGGTTCGCCAAGCACATTGAAAATACGTCCCAAAGTATTCTCACCAACCGGCACAGAAATCGGTGCTCCCGTTGCCACTGCATCCATCCCTCTCGTAAGACCATCCGTCGGTCCCATCGCGATACAACGGACAAGATTGTCACCCAAATGCTGCGCAACCTCTACAACCAGAATCCCACCGTCTTTTCTCGTGATTTCAATCGCCTCGTTAATCTCTGGAAGATTACCCTCGTCATATTTCACATCCAAAACTGCGCCAATAATCTGCGTAATTTTTCCTATATTTTTTGTCGCCATATTTTGCTCCTTTATCCGATAGCGTCCGCTCCGGCTATAATCTCTGTCAATTCCTGTGTAATTGCTCCCTGTCGAGCTCTGTTATACTTCAATTCCAAATCGCTGATGATTTCCTCCGCATTGTTGGTCGCAGAATCCATCGCCTGCATACGAGCACCATTCTCACTTGCAACCGCCTCCAAGAATGTCCCATACAACATGCTGGTGATATACTTTGGAATCAAAAGTCCTAAGGTCTCTTCCTCACTCGGCTCAAAATTCATCAGTACATGCTCATCGGTCTCTTCCGTCTGCTCCTCCACCGGCAAAAGCTTCATCAGCTTCGGAATATGGCTCACCGTATTTTTAAACTCCGTGTATGCCACATAGATTTCGCCGATTTGTCCCTCTGAAAAATCTTTCAACAAACGTTCACACAGTCCTTTGGCATCCGCGTAGGTCGGTGCCTCCATAATCTGAGACACATCCTCTACAATCGTATACCCTTTTCTTGCTAAGACCTCTGCGCCTTTTTGTCCAGCCGTATACAAACGCACTTTCTCTTTCTCAATGCCACTGGCTTGAATCATCCTTGCAATGTTGGCATTGTAGCCTCCTGCCAAGCCTCGATTCGAAGTCACAACCACAATTCCTACATACTCCGATGTGCTTGGCTTCAGATATGGATGGTCTATCACACCCACTTTTGCAAGCATAGAGTTCACCGTCTGATACATATATTGAAAATACGGCTTTGCACTCTCTGCCCGCTGCCTTGCACGCTGCAATTTGACTGTGGATACCAGCTTCATGGCCTTCGTAATCTGCTGCGTGCTCTGAATACTGCTGCGCCGCCGCTTTATTTCTCGCATCGATGCCATGCTATCACTCCTTCTTGAATACTTGCTTGTATTCTGTAATTGCCTGTATGAGCTTCTCCTCTGTCTCTTCCGTAATTACCTTCTCCGCCTTGATTGACTCCGGAATCTCTGCATACTTCGTTGCAATAAATTCAAACAATCCCTTTTCAAAGCGAAGTACATCCTCCACCGCAATATCCAACAAATGCTTCTTGGTTGCAGCATAAATGATAATTACCTGGTACTCTACCGGCATCGGTCTGTACTGCGGCTGCTTTAACATCTCCTTGATGCGCTCACCCTGCGCCAAACGCTCTGCGGTATCAGCATCCAGTTCCGAGCCAAACTGCGCAAAAGACGCCAGCTCGCGGTACTGCGCAAGCTCGATACGAATCGGGCCTGCAATCTTCTTCATCGCCTTAATCTGCGCCGAACCACCTACACGAGATACCGAAATACCCGGATTCACTGCCGGACGGAAACCGGCATTAAACATCTCTGTCTCCAGATAAATCTGTCCGTCTGTAATCGAAATCACGTTTGTCGGAATATACGCGGACACATCGCCTGCCTGCGTCTCAATAATCGGAAGGGCTGTCAAAGAACCGCCACCCAACTCATCTGACAATCTTGCTGCTCTTTCAAGCAGTCTGGAATGCAGATAAAATACATCGCCCGGATATGCTTCACGTCCCGGCGGTCTACGAAGCAGCAAAGACAATGTACGATAAGCAGTCGCATGTTTTGACAAATCGTCATACACAATCAATACGTCCTCACCGTTCTCCATCCATTCCTCGCCGATTGCGCAGCCCGCATACGGCGCGATATATTGCAATGGTGCAAGCTCACTCGCAGTCGAAGCAACAACCGTCGTGTAATCCATCGCACCAAACTCTTCCAACATCTTTACAATATTGGCAACTGTGGAAGCCTTCTGTCCGATTGCGACATAGATACACTTCACACCCTGTCCCTTTTGGTTAATAATCGTATCAATGGCAATCGCTGTCTTTCCGGTCTGTCTGTCACCGATAATCAACTCTCGCTGTCCGCGTCCAATCGGAATCATCGAATCAATCGCCTTGATTCCCGTCTGTAGCGGTGTATCAACAGACTTTCTGGAAATAACGCCGGAAGCCACCCTCTCAATTGGGCGGAACTTTTCGGAAGCAATCGGCCCTTTTCCGTCAATCGGCTGCCCGAGCGCATTCACAACACGTCCAAGCATACCGTCTCCTACCGGAACTTCCACTACACGTCCGGTGGTCTTCACCGTATCACCCTCATTGATATTCTTTTGCGCACCCAAAAGAACGGCACCCACATTGTCTTCCTCCAGATTCAGCACCATACCATACACTTCACCCGGAAATTCCAACAGCTCACCCTGCATCGCATTCTCCAAACCATGAATACGCGCAATTCCGTCTGCCACTTGAATCACCGTTCCCACATTGGAAACTTCCAAAGCAGACGCATATTTTTGAATCTGTTCTTTGATAACAGAACTGATTTCCTCAGGTCTTAAATTCATCAAACGAATCCACCTTTCTTTTATTTTCGGAGGTCTCTTGACAGGTTCTGCAACTTCGTTCGAACACTGCTGTCCACCACACGGTCACCAATGCGAATCACCACACCCCCAAGCAGCTCTGCCTCGACTGCATACTGCATCTCAAGACTTTTGTATCCTGTCGTCTCTAACAATCTTTGCTCAATCTTTGCCTTCTGCAACTCATTCAATTCCAGCGCAGAAGAAACATACACCTCTCCGATTCCCTTTGCTTCTTTTACCAGAGCGATAAAATATTCGCATACAGGAATCATCTGGTCGGTATGTCCCTTTTCCACCAGCAAAACCAGCAATCGCAAAAGCTCATCCGGGATTCTCTCACCGAATGTGTCCGCAAGCATCTTTTGCTTTTCCTCGCCACGCATTTGCGGATGAGCAAGCAACTTGCAAAAATCCTTGTGCTCCTGCAAAACTGCCACAACAAGCTTTGCAGCTTCAAAAGCATCATCCAACCGGCCGCTCTCTGAAACCGCTGCAAAAAACGCATCCCCATATGTTTTTGAAACTAACTTTGCCATGTATCTTCACCCATCTCCTTCAAGGTCTCATCCAGCAGGCTCTCCTGCACATCGGTGTCGATAGAGGCCGCAACCACCTTCTCGGCCATCATAGAAGCAATGGTAATCATCTCCTGCTTCATGCCATCTAGGGCGTGCTTCTTCTCTAAGTCAATCTCCGTATTGGCGCGGGCCATCACGCGCGCAGCCTCTTCCTTTGCTTCCGCAACAATCTGCGCTCCATTCTGCTGTCCACGCTTACGCGCTTCACCCAAAATGGTCTCAGCTTCTTTATCCACTTCTTTTAATTTCTGCTCATACGCTTCCTTGTACGCAATCGCTTCCTCTCTTTCACGTCTTGCCGTCTCTTGTTCTTCCGCAACTCTCTGCTTGCGTTTTTCCAGCAAATCTCTGACCGGATTAAAAAGCAGATATGAAAGCAAGGTAAACAAGAGCAGCATACTGAGAGCCAAAACAACTACATCAAACAGAAGCTGTGCATCCAGTGTAAATAAACGCTCCTCCAAAGTATGGCCTCCTTTTTAAAGTTTTCCCACCAACGGATTTGCGAAAATCAGAATCAATGCTACAACCAAGCTGTAAAGACCTGTTGTCTCTGCTACCGCCTGTCCAAGCAACATCGTCGATGTAATCTCCGACTTTGCTCCTGGATTTCGACCTACTGCCTCTGCTCCGGCTGCTGCCGCACGACCCTGTCCGATACCAGGTCCAAGACCTGCAATCATTGCAATACCTGCGCCCAACGCTGAAAATGCTAAAACCAATCCTTCATTTGTAATGTTACCCATAATAACTTCCTCCTTTTAATATAATTTTTATTGTTTATCGGGTATCTTATTTTGTATAAACACCATTGTCAGCATACAGAATACGTATGCCTGAATTGCACCTGAAAAAATATCAAAATACACATGCAATACACCGGGCCACAGAATGGCTACCTTTGACAGCAAACCATAAATCAGAGACATAATGACCGTGCCCGCTAAAACATTTCCAAACAAACGCAGGGAAAGGGAAATCGGTGTCGCAATCTCCCCGATTAGGTTAATCGGAAACAAGAACGGCAGCGGCTTAAATAAATCTGTAAATGCCCCAAATTTGTTATAGCGGATATTGTTCGTCTGCACGATAAAAAATGTGATGAGTCCCAAACCAAGTGTCACGCCATAATCCGCTGTCGGCGGTCGCAAGCCCAGCAATCCAGAAAGATTACTCACCAACAAAAAGATGAACAGCGTACCCAAATAATTCCGATAAGGAATCCCCTTATCACCCATCGAGCTCTTTACCATATTATCAAGCATCTCCACACCCAGCTCAGCGATGTTCTGAAGTGCACCAGGCTTCCCATCCGTATCTTTTAGCTTTAACCGGATAATCAATGCGAGCAAAACCAACGCCGTACAAATAATCAGCAAACTGACATGTGTTGTCGTAAGGTATACTTCCTGTCCCAACAGCTTCAGCTTAAATAAGCTTTTAATCATAAAATCCGGGTCTTTTGCCAACAAAATTCCTGTCACAATCTGCGCCTCCTTTCCTACTTTCTCTTTTGCTTACTCCTGCACTTCCTCTGCCTTATAAAATCGGCGAAAAAGCCTGTTCGTAAGCGGCTGCAAATATGCAGCAAATTTCAAAGTGAAAATCCCAACTAACATCGTAAGTACATTGCCCAAACGGAACGCCGCAATCACAATCAAGCCCACAATCATAACTGACCTGCGTACTGCCGCCACATTCCGCCCATACTTTGCCGCATCCTCTCCATCCATCTCAATCTGCTTCTGAATGGTGATGTACATATGCACAGCCATAAATACTGCAATCCCAACACCACTCCACAAACCAATGGCATGGTATACATCCTGCTCAAAAACCAAATATAAAACCACCTGCGCAATTGCTCCCAAAAAGAAAATACCAAACAACAATTCCAGCAGCGTATGATTCTTCTCATTCATTGATATCACTCTCATCCTCTATCATATTTTTTGTCTGACGCAACAATGCGTATGCATTCCTTGCGCCTGCCAAGATTCCTAAAACAATAAACAACACGGTAAGTGAAGTGCCGAAACGCTCGTCCAGCTTCACTCCGATAAAGATACACAACAAAACCGGAACAACGATGCTCAGCCCTAGCTGTGAAATCAGCGAAAAAGCAGCAAATACGCCCTTCTTTCCCTTCATAAAACCTCCTACTCCCAGTGCAGTCGATGCAAATGTCCCTCTGTTGCCATATCAGCAAAGCCATTCTGCCGCAGCGCCTCATACAAAACAATTGCCACAGAATTCCCTAGATTCAAGGAACGAATCTCTCCCATCATCGGGATGCGAATGCTATCCTCTTTATGTTGCACCAAAATCTCCTCCGGTATACCTGCACTCTCTTTGCCAAACATAATATAGCAATCCGGCTCATAGGAAACCTCCGTGTAGACATTCGGTGCCTTCGTCGTCGCCATATAAATCTTCGCGCCCGGATTCTTCTCCAAAAAATCGTCGTAATCGATATAAGTCGTCACGTCCAAATCCTTCCAATAATCCATACCGGCACGCTTCAAAGACTTCTCGTCCAAACGAAAGCCCAATGGCTCAATCAAATGCAATTTTGTACCTGTTGCCACGCAGGTTCTTCCGATGTTCCCGGTGTTCGCCGGAATCTCAGGCTCAAACAGCACGATATTCATCCCGCGCTCCTTTCCATAGTATCTACAACATCCTTATCATCTCTCCCGCATCCTGCAATACCATATGTGGCTTGTCCTCTGAGGCATCCAAAATCTCCTGTGTCGTCTCACCACTCAACACCAGAATTCCAGTCACCCCTGCATTCAGCCCACTTTTAATATCCGTATAAATGCGGTCACCAATAACCGCCGTCTCCTCTTTCGTACACCCATACTTTTGCATCGCAAGCTGTGGCATAAGCGGCTCCGGCTTGCCAATGACAAGCGGCCTCTTTCCTGTCGCATTAAAAATCATATCGCAGACACTTCCGCAATCCGGCACACTCCCGAATTCCGTCGGACATACATAATCCGGATTTGTTGCAATATATGGAAGCTTCTCTCTTGTGAGCAAAAGCCTGCTCACGTCTTCCAGCTTTTGGAAGGTAAGCTCCGTATCAAAGCCCATCACAATACAATCCACTTCTTCCAGGCGCTCCGTTATCTCAAATCCACCTTTTCGCAATTCCTCTTTCAAAGACTGCGTTCCACACACATAAAGCTTCTGTCCCTTATGGTGAAGATTTAAATAATAGGCTGTTGCCTGCGAGGAAGTAATAAAATTCTCTTCGCTTGCTTTGATTCCAAGCTTGTCTAATTTCTTCACATAATCAAGCACACTTTTCGACGAGTTATTGGTCATAAACAGATAACGTTTCCCTTTTTCTCGTATCGTCTCAAGAAGCTCCTTTGTAAAACTGTACAATTGGTCTCCAAGATATAAGGTTCCGTCCATATCAAACAAAAACAATCGATAATCCCTAAGCATACTGTTCTTACTTTCCGGCCCGCAGACGCGTGATAAACTTCTCCAAGCGTCCGATTGCCTCTTTCAAATCTTCAATTGAGTACGCATAAGAAATACGCAAGAAACCTTCTCCGCAATCACCAAATGCGGTACCCGGCACGACAGCAACCTTTTCTTCCTCCAACAGGCGTGTCGCAAATTCCTCTGAAGTCATTCCAAATTCTTGAATGCTCGGGAATATGTAGAACGCGCCAAACGGTTCAAAACATTTCAGTCCCATACGCTGAAACTCGTGTACCAAAAAGCGTCTTCTCTGGTTGTACGCCTCGCGCATCTCTTCTACTTCCGCATCACAGTTGCGAAGCGCCTCGACTGCTGCATACTGGCTGTTCGTCGGTGCACACATAATCGCAAACTGATGAATCTTTATCATCTGCTCAATAATCACCTTCGGCCCACAAGCATATCCGAGTCTCCAACCGGTCATCGCAAAACCTTTTGAGAATCCGTTAATCAAGATCGTTCTCTCTTTCATTCCCGGAAAGCTTGCAATCGAAACATGTGCATCCTGGTAGCTGAGCTCAGAATAAATCTCATCCGAAATCACGAACAAGTCATATTTTTTCACCACTTCAACCACCGGCTCCAAATCCTCTTTCGTCATAATGGAACCCGTCGGATTGTTCGGGAACGGCATAATCAGAACTTTGGTCTTCGGCGTAATTGCTGCTTCCAATTCCTCTGCCGTCAGCTTAAATTCATTCTTCTCCTGCAACGGAATCACAACGGGCACGCCATCCGCAAGCACCGTACAAGGCAAATAAGACACGTAGCTTGGCTGCGGAATCAATACTTCATCTCCCTCATCCAGCATCGCACGCAGAGCGATATCAATCCCCTCACTGCCGCCGACCGTCACAATCACCTCATCGCGATAATCGTACTGCACCTGTACTTTTCTGTCTAAGTATTTACAAATCTCTACTTTTAATTCTTTCAATCCGGCATTCGATGTGTAGAAGGTCTTTCCCTTTTCCAGCGTATAGATTCCCTCTTCACGTATACGCCAAGGCGTATCAAAGTCCGGCTCGCCCACACCAAGCGAAATCGCATCCGGCATCTCGCTCACAACATCAAAGAACTTACGAATCCCGGATGGCTGAATGCTTATTACTTTCTGTGATAATGGATTTCTCATTATAATGTCACCGGCATCCTTTCTGCTTTGGATTTTGTCACCATAACCGTGCCATGATCCTTATATTTCTTTAAGATAAAGTGTGTTGCTGTGCTAAGCACAGACTCTACCGGAGAAAGCTTGTCAGACACAAATTGAGACACCTCTTTCAGAGTCTTTCCTTCCAAAGTTACAAGCAAGTCATAAGAACCGGAAATCAAATACACCGCATTCACCTCTGGATAATTATAAATGCGCTCCGCAATGCGGTCAAAACCTTGATTGCGCTGTGGAGTCACGCGCACCTCAATCAATGCTGTTACGGACTCCGCTCCTGCCTTATCCCAGTCAATCAAAGTATGGTATCCGCAAATGATTTTCTCCTTCTCCATCTCTGCAATCTCATTTGCTACACTCACCTCATCTGTGCCGAGCATCACGGCAAGCTCACCCAAATCTACTTTACTATTCTTTTCAATATACTTTAAAATCTGCGTTCTCATCTTCTTGCTTCCTTTCTTTCTCAAAATTCCATTCCTCATATAATTGCAATAGCTCGTCCGGCGCAGGTCTGTCAAGAAACCGCTTTTCCTCACCGCCCAAAATCACTTTTGCAATATCTGCGGTCGTCCTTCCGATACAAACCGCCTGCGCACCAGCATTTGCAAGACGTTCAACCAATTCTTCGCCTCTGTCTGTGAACAGCAAGACACTTCCCGCCGAAGTCAGTTGATACGGATTCAAATGACAGAATTCGCAGACCTCTACCGTCTCCTGACGAATCGCCATCTTTCGGAGCTCTACTTCCATACCAAGCTTTGCGCTCTCTGTCATCTCCCAGAGCGTCGCTAAAATTCCACCGCTTGTAATCTGCTGCATCGCACTGACCCCAAAGTCTTTGGCAAGCGCAATCTCTTTTTCTGAAAATAGTTCTGGCTCCAACTCTGTAATTCCCCGCAAAAAGCTCGGCGTAAAACGCCCTGCAAGTTGTGACTCCCTTGCCCGCATTGCACGAAATGTTCCTTCTAGCCCAATCCACTTCAAAAGCACAATGTCCTGATTCGCTTTTCCCATGCTTGCCTGCAAAAGCTCTCCCTTTCGCAAAACGCCCAGTCCCTGCACCGTTACAATCGCAGTCGCAACCGCTGGGCTCACCTCTGCCTTCGCGCACAAAATCTGTACACAATGTTCACTTGCAGCTCGCTCCGCATGCTCCATCATCGCTTTGAGACGGGATTCGTAGGCATGTGGCGGCAGCATAATGTGAACACTCGCACCCACCATATTCGCGCCTCGTGTCGCCAAGTCGTTCAGAACCTGTGCCAGCGCAAACACCGCCAAATCCTTCTCATTCCCATAAAGCACCGTAGTGGAAGCAAGACACTGCTCGCCTTCTCGCAAGCCGATTCCATAACACATCTCCTCGACAGCAGGTTCCAAAATCGCTTCTTCTCTATGGAATTGTAAAGGTTTTAGTAAGGACCGCTTCAACACGGTCTGTGATACTTTTCCAATCTTCATCTTTATCCTTCCGGCGTCGCTGGTGGCGGCGTCTGTACTGCGGCTGCCTGTGCAGCTGCAATCATCTGCTGCGCCTGTGCAATAGCCGCCTGAATCGTCGCTTCATCTTGCGAGGCAATCGCATTGTTCACAACTGCTGCCGCCTCTGCATGATCCGACGCGATACCAACGTGATAGATTGCCGGCGAAGACTTATAACTGCTGTTATTTGCTACCTTGCGGCTCACCTCAACATCATTCTCATATACAATCTTCCAAAGATTGGCTTTCATCTGGTCGTAACCCGATGAGGCCTTCTTCAACACACCAATCGCATCCTGCGATGCCTCAAACTTCTTGCCCGCCGGCGTCGTGCTCACCACTTCATGCTCAAACGCAACCCTGCGGTTGGCCGGACGTGTCTCTTTTCCATAAATATTAAAGGTAATATTACCTCCACTGACATAACCCTCAATATATATCGGGGTCGCCTGATTATTCTTAAATTTCAAATCCTTAAAATCGCCTGCAATCGCAGCATCCATCGACGGCTTCACATAGCTTACCAGCATCGAGTGTGCGGCTCGTTCCACAATCTCAAGCTCTGAGAGAATCACTGCATTATACAAGGTACTGGAAACCTGACAGATACCGCCACCCATACTCTGCACAACTTTTCCGTTCTCATAAGAACCGGCTTCTGCAAATCCATTCTCCACCGTATACGGCTCCATCGCCGCATTCGCCGAATATTCCTCTCCCGGCATCAAAAGCGCCCCATTGATATGCGCCGCGCCGGATTTGATATTCTGTACACGTCCGCCGCCATATCCACAATTCGTGGTGAAGGTTCCGAGCAAATCCCCAATCGTCTCCAAATCTGCCCGCTTAATACGTGGCACATCCACCTTCGTTACCAGTGCAATCGTGCCGCCGTCTTTTTTCCACTTCTTTTGAAAAAAGTCGCGAATCACCTGTGCCGACTCTGTGCTGTCAATCATAACGCCTTCTGCCTCATCCGTAATCACAAATGCGCCATCCTTTCGCACAATCGTCGCATTCTTGGCCTCGCCATCCAAATGCGGCATCTTCTTCTCGATGGTGTCAGCAATCGCCTTGTCATTCACCTCATAAGTAACCGGAATGACCTTCTTCTCTTCCTTCAAGGCCTTCATCTCGCCATAGCGCTTCCAGACACTGCCTGACTTCCCATAAGAAATTGCCTGCTTCACCAATTTGTCAATATCCTTCACCGAAAAGCCCAAATCTTTCAGGCTCACCTCAGCGCTGACTTCCTCCGCACTGAGCTTCACAGTTGTTACCTGGTAGTCTGCAAGCTGTTCCTTCACAGCCGCCTCTGCCTTCTTCGCAGTCATGCCCGAAACATCGACCTCATCGATATAGACATTCTCGCAAATCGCATCGGCAGGCACCTTATTCACCTGTGCACGCAAAGTCAAATACACTGCAAGAAATATCAACAAACATACACCCACAGCAATCCCTGCAAGAAGCAATACCCGCTGTTGTTTTCTCCTTCGCCTTACAGATCTCCTTGTTTTTTTCATCGAAAAACCACCTTTATTTTCAAAAATTACAACAAATAGAGAATCACGGATGTCGCAACCATTGCAACGATAAGAACCATAATAATAATTGCAATGATTCTACGTGTTTTCTTATTGTAAAAATTCATCTTCTTCACCCTTCTTTTCTATATGTATTATTTTTCTATTTTAAACGCTTTACTCTATTTTTGCAAGGTCGTTATCGGAAAAAGCTTTGCTTCTTGTGTTAAAACATTCCGATTCTCATAATCGAAGAGCAAAAGCAACTCTTTTTTGCTTCCATCGCCTAACACATCGTATGTAAAACGCTCCAAATGCGTCCTCTTTTGCAAACGCCGGAATACATTTGCCTCCTCTTTTGAGACAGTATACTCTCCCGCAAACGCCGGACGTGTCTTCACATTCTCCCGCAAATACAAATCTAAGGTCAAAAGCTGTGCATATAAGCCCTCTTCTTTGACTGGAAGACTACGGATAAAGGCAAGTAATATCTCATACCTCGCCACTCTTGTATGGCTCTTCATCGAGAGCTTGTTCGCCTCATAAAAAGCCCCCAGTCTTTGATACATCTCAAAAGCCGAGTCAAATTCCTGCTCTAGCTGTCGCATCGTATGGTGGAACTGTCCACTATTATAGTAGACTTCAACCATCTCCTCTACCTGCTTCAACACCAGTATGTCCGCGTAGGACAGCCACTTGGTGGATAGCACTTCATAAGGGGCTTCACTTTTGTAGCACAATGCATATGCCTCTTTTTGTTCCTCCATATAGGAGCCCTTGAGCACCTTCAAAAACCCAAGTTGCAGCTGCTCTGGCTTTAATTCATAAACTGCATCAAAGGAACCCTGAAAGCTCTGCAAATCTTCATAAGGCAAACCGGCAATCAAATCCAAATGCTGATGTACATTCCCCGCACTCTGAATTCTTTTGACCACCTCTGCGACTTTTGAAAACTCCATCGTTCTGCGAATTTCCCGTATGGTATCTACATTGGTGGACTGTACACCGATTTCCAATTGAATCAAACCCGGTCTCATCTGCGCAATCAACTGTAGTTCCTCTTCATTCAGCAAATCTACCGCCACCTCAAAATGGAAATTCGTAACCCCTTCATCGTGCGCAAGCAAATACTTCCAAATCTCCATTGCATGCTTGTGATGGCAATTAAAGGTGCGGTCTACAAATTTCACCTGTGGTACCCTGTAATCTATAAAAACCTGCAACTCCTTTTTTACCAATTCCAAATCTCGAAAACGCAGACACTTATCTACGGATGACAGACAATAACTACACGAAAATGGGCAACCTCGACTGCTCTCATAGTACAAAATCTTATTTTCAAATTCTGCAAGGTTTTGATACACAAAAGGAAGCCTGCTTAAATCCAAAATCTCACGCCAAGTATTCTCACAAATATTTTCTTCACAATCCCGGTAACTAATACCTGCAATCGCTGCAAGTGTATGCTCTGACTCTGCATGATAATACTGCAAAAGCTCCAAAAACGTTGCCTCGCCCTCACCCTTCATCACACCGCTAAGCTCGGGCAGACGCTCTAATACTTCCGCCGCGTCATAGGATACCTCCGGCCCGCCGACCCAAATCTGCGTACGTGGAAGAACCTTTTTTAGCTCGCGTACCAGCGTCTCCACATAGCGTAAATTCCAAATATAGCAGGAAAAGCAAAGTAGTTCAGGTTGCCTTTTATAGATATCCTGCAAAATCTCATCCACCTGTTGGTTAATGGTATACTCTGCAATCTCAATCTCGGACTGGTATGGCTGCGCATATGCACGGAGACTGTGCACCGCGAGATTGGAATGTATGTACTTTGCATTGATTGCCACCAAAACAACCCTCATCACAAACTCCTCCTACAAAAAAGGATTGCGCCTTTGCGCAATCCACGTCTTTCTCTTTCCGTGCGTTGCATTTCGAACTTCGTTCATGAGCGTTACCTTTGTAGCCGGCTCAGTCCAGGCACCCTCACGGCACCCGGAAGGTTCTACTTAGTGCTGCTTCGTTCCCGACCTGACACGGTTCATAGATTTCCGTCGCGTAAGACCCAAACTTCTACGCCACTTGCAAAGGGCAGCCTCACAAAGCAAAGCCCTCCATGCAACATCACCCCTACTATAGCGGATTGTAGGTACAAGGCACCGCTAACGCCCCGGCTGCACGGTTATTTATTATACTATTAGATGACTGAGAATGTCAATCCTCTCCGGCTATTTTTCTTGTCTGTTTTTTTCGCGTAATTCTTTAAAAAACCGCTTCATCATCTCGCTACATTCGCTTTCCAAGACACCCTTTTCTATTTCGACTTGATGATTGAACTCCTCCATCTGCAACAAATTCAGAATCGAACCTGCGCAACCCGCCTTTGGATTCATGCAACCAATGACCACTCGCTTCATTCTCGCCTGCACAATCGCACCCGAACACATCTGACATGGTTCAAGCGTCACGTACATCGTACAATCCTCCAGTCGCCAGTCGCCCATCTTCTTGCTTGCCTTGCGAATCGCCTCGAGCTCCGCGTGCGAGAGCGTATTCTTATCCACCTTCCGGCGATTATAGCCTCTTCCGATAATGCGGTCCTCATACACAATCACACAGCCAATCGGCACCTCTCCAATCGCGTATGCCTTCTTCGCCTGTCGAATCGCCTCTTTCATATACTTCTCATCTACTGTACTCATCTTTTATCCCTACGTTTCTATCTATCCGTTTTCTTTACTTATTATACTTGAGAATGCGCCACCTGTCGACACCAATATCCAAAGTCATCGTAAGTATTCTGTTCCTCCGGCAAAAGCTCCACCTCCACATCATGCAGTCTTCGAAACTCCGCAAACCCAAATGCCTTTGCCGCCGCCTGCTCCTTCTCGTGAAAAATACCGGGCACGCCAATCCATGCCTTGTTTTCTTCTTCTATGTATAAAAGATGATGATAATTATAGAAGCCGTGTAGCAAAAAATTGTTGTTGGCAAGCCGCCACTCTTGACGCGGCAATCTGGACAAATCTTGCCGCTTAATTTTTTCACAGCGCATCGTTGCGGGGCGAATATACAATTCCGGCTCATCCTCTGGCTCTTCAGTCGGCTCATCCTCTGGCTTGTATTCCGGTTTTTCCTCTGGCTCCGGCTTGCAGGGCACCTCTTCCTCACACGGCTCCCAAGTCGCCATATACTTCGTGCCATCCTCACGCTCAAACAAAATCCCTTTTACATGATCGACTTGCGTTGCAAACAAACTAATGACGCTTTTGTCCATCTGCTTATCCACTTTCATAAACCCTAAATTGCGTATTGCCTTCCCATTTTCATACTCGTACAAATATTGAATCGATTGTTCCATAGCATGTTCCATCCTTCCGAAATATTGTGTCCTATAATCAATGTATTCAAAAAGCAGGCAAACTATGCTATACTATGTCTATCAAAGCTTTGGCGCAAAGCCGGAAATGGAGTTTCAAGCTATGAAATGGCAACAATTATTATCGACACAACGAAGCCGAGAAGTCAATACAAGCACCTCTCACGATTTGCGGAATGAATTTGAAAAAGACTATCACCGCATCATCGGCAGTGCATCCTTCCGCCGGCTGCAAGACAAGACCCAAGTGTTTCCCTTAGATAAGAGTGATTTTATCCGCACAAGACTCACCCACTCTCTGGAGGTGTCTTCCTTCGGCAAATCTTTGGGGCAGAACATCGGCGAATACATACTGAACTACATCAAAGATCCCGACTTTGGCTGGAAGCAAAAAGAAGAAATCTGTAATATTTTACAGTGTGCCGGACTGATTCACGATATCGGGAATCCGCCATTCGGACATTTTGGGGAAAGCGCCATTCGCAGTTGGTTTCAGCGCAATCTTCCGGTTCTGCACTTTCAGGGTTCGACCATTGAGAACTGCCTGAGCTCGCAGATGTGTGAAGACTTTTATCACTTTGAAGGAAACGCACAGGCCCTGCGCCTCGTAAGCAAGCTGCACTATCTTGTGGATGAACACGGGATGAACCTGACCTATGGCCTCTTAAATACCATTATCAAATATCCGGTTTCCTCAGTCGGCATCGACAAGTCTACCGGCAATATTAAGGATAAAAAGATGGGCTATTACTATGCCGACCAAGCAATTTACGAGGCAGTTACTACCGCGACCGGCACAGAAGGCAAGCGCCATCCACTCACCTTCATTTTAGAGGCCGCCGATGACATTGCCTATAAGACCGCCGATATTGAAGATGCCTTCGTAAAAGGCTTCCTCAGTTACCATCAACTCGCAGATGAACTTCGAGAATTGCAGAAGCAGATGCCCGAAGCCTCCTTCAAGCCGTTTGACCGCTTACAGCACAAATATCAGAGCGGCGTAAAACGCAAGGTGAAGAACCCGGAAGAATACGCCGTTAAGAACTGGATTGTACAGGCACAAGGCTTCCTAATCAACTGCGCAACCTATGGCTTCACATCGAATTATGAGGCAATTATGAATGGCAGCTATTGCCATGATATCTTCTACGGAACACACGGCGAGCTTCTGATGAATCTTCTTGGCGATTTGGCATATCAGGAAGTATTCTCCACACCGGAGATTTATAAGATGGAAGTGGCAGAAGGCGTGATTCTCGACTTCTTAATGGATAAGTTCGTGAACGCCGTTCTCCACTACGATACCGGGACACGGCTAGGCGAAGTTGAAAAACGTGTGGTGTCCTTTATCTCAGAGAATTATAAGAGTGCCTATCACGCACAGGCAGAAGGCAAAGACGAGAACGAAAAGCTTTATTTGCGGCTACTGCTTGTCACCGACTACATATGCGGTATGACAGACAGCTACGCCAAAAGATTGTATCAAGAATTGAACGGAATCATTTAGCGGATGTCAAAACGGGACACCCCTAAAGTCAATTTGGGACGTAGTAAAATTGAATTTTACTACGTCCCAAATTAAGTTAATCTAAATACGTTGGTGGTTGATAATCCTTTCCAAGCAGGGCTTTTTGCCTCTCTTGGTATCCCAAGAACGCCCATTCTGTCATATCTGTCCACTGATGTTTCTCTTGATCATACACCTGTACATAGCCAATCCGCTTCGGATGCATGCGCACGCTGTTCGTCTTGTACTCTTTTCCGGTATATGGATTGATCTCCCCAACCGGCTCCTCCGGCTTCTTGCTCACCTTTTGGAAATATCCACCGATTCCCTTGCGCAAAAGCCGTTTCTCCTCCGTTTCCGCAGTCTTGGCTTCATAAGTCATCGGCTCTTTTGCAGCAGGCTCAACTACCTTCTCCGGCAAATCCGTGAGCTCTTCAAGGGTAATGTCTCGTCCTTCTGCCGACTCAGGCAAGGCCTCTGGCATCTCCACAACACCCTCTTCCAGAATGCGAAGTTCAAACTTACAATCCAAAATCTCCGCAATCATACGCATATCCTGTTCTTGGAAATTATCCCTTCCCAAACGCTGGGTCATATTCTGTCTGGACATCGGCTTGCCGGTGTATTCCTCTACCATCTCTGCAAGCTGCTTGATTGTCATCCCTCTGCGTCCCAAAATCTCTTTTACCTGTTCTGCAAATGTCTTGTCTGCCATCTTAAGCCCTCCTACTTCTTATAGTATTCCTCTAGATATTCCTCTAACGTCACCCCTAAGTTCATAATCTTCTCTGCGTCTTCCACCCCAACATAACGATAATGCCAAGGCTCATAAATAATTCCGGTAATCTCCGTCTTTGATGGCGGATATCGCAGGATAAAGCCATACTTACTGCAATTCTCTGCCAACCACCTTGCTTCCTTTGTAGTCTCTTGTCGCTCATCCAGCTCTGTATATTGGTTTGACACAAGGTCAAGCGCCAAGCCCATCGCATGCTCACTCGTTCCCGGCTCTGCCACACTGAGTCTGGTGTCCGCAAATGCGTCCCAATAATCCATACCCCGATTCAAGCGTTCCTGTACAGAATCGTTAAATACCTGTTCTTGCCGCACCACCGAGCGATACGCGGAACATATGACAATGCGCATCCCCGCTGCTTTTGCATCTGCAAGCATCTTCTTGGCCGCCTCTGCAATCCGCGAATCTACACTATAACCGGGCTCCAATTCTGTAAGCTCTAAATCATAATCATGATCCATCGGATGATTCTTATTCACCAGTGCCAAATTCCAAGGGAGTTCAACCACCTCTGTGCTAAGCGCCTCATCTAGCTTCCCCTGCAATTCATCTACTTTTCCCTGACCCTCACTCTTTAGCTGCTCCTCTTGCTTCTTTAATGCTTCGGCTGCCTTTTTCTTTTCCCTCTTTCCGACAATGTTACCTCCCAAAAAGCAACCTGCCACAACCGCAACCAACGCAACCAGCAACAGACGCTTCGTCTCCGGCCGCATACTCCGATTGATTCTACGCAAAGTCTTGCCAATGCGCATCATAAACTTTTTAAACTTCATAGCTCTTTCCCCTCCAGTGTGAGTTTGCGAATCTCCCCTGCAAACACATCACAATCTGCACACACCGCAATGCGGTACGGCGCATCTTCTATTCTATACTCCCGAAAATAATACGGTCCCGGAAATGCTTGCGCACCCTGCTTCAAATATGGTTCATTCCCCTCAGAAAAACCAATCTCAAACGAGCGCAAATCCAACTGCATTCCCTTTCGAGTCGCTTTTATATAACTTTCCTTCAATACCCATAAGCGATAAAATGCTTCTGCCTGTTCACTCTCCCTACAGAAAAGGATGGTCTCCAATTCCGACGGACAAAAAAACCTTTCCGCCACCTTCTTGCGCAACACACCGATATGCTCTACGTCACATCCCAATTGCCGCGTGCGTAAGCCCGTATCTTCTACCACGCACAAGACCATCGTCCCGGAATGTGACAAATTATAAACCACATCCTCTTGCAAATGATATTCCCGCTTCATCTGTTCAAACAGCCACCACGCGCCAACGCTCAACGCCCGGTCTGCCTGCCTGCGAAGCTTGTCCGCCTTCTGCCTTCGAAATTCCGGCACGCTCTGATAATATTTCGCGTAAACTGTCTGCTCCCGCAGGGCACTTACATCCGCTATCCATGTCTGAATCATCTTCTACTCTTTCATCAACCTTCTTCGCAACTTACTCCAAACCATCCCCTGAAAATATACATAGGCTCTATCATAGACAAACAAGGCCACCTGTCCTGCTGCTACCAGAACCAGCCAAAGCATCCCGCTCGGTTTCTTTGCAACAAGTAACTGTGGCAAGAAAAACACTGCCGGCAAATAAAATGTATTAAAAATCACATACTTCCCAATCCATAAAATCAAAGTTCGTCGCTTCACATTACTTCTGTCCGCCAACCATAGCCACAAGGCTTCACTCAAAAGTAAATACAAGCCCATCGCAGCATAGGTCCCACAGTAGTATTTATTCGGCGCAACCAACAAGTTCACAAATGTACTCGCAATCCAAAAGCCACTGCCAAATCCCAGCCCCCACTCGCGAATCACAATGCCTACACAGAAAGACGCTGCCGCTATAAAGAACAGACTACTTGTCTCAATCATCGCACTCAGGACCAAAAGCACTGCTGCAAATGCAGCCAGAAGCCCCGCTACTGCAAGCTTCTTCGCCTTTACATACATGAGCACAAATCTCCTCCCATACATTCACACAAAGTATCTGCACACCACAAATCACAGCACAGATTCCCTGTCCCATAGGACTGGCGTCCATATCCATATCCCGTCGTCTGATAACGTTGAGATCGAAACTGCATCTGATTTGCAAAATTCACATATTCCATATTATTCGGTTCCATCGCTGCCGCCCGCTTCGCGTGCTCAACCGCAACCAAATTATTACCGATTCCCATATTCGCCACTGCACTGTAATAATACCATGCGGCTGTCTGATTCGAAATGCGAGAAAGCGCACTCAACGCCTCATGAAATCTTCTTGCATTGATAAAATTGCGCACCGCCTGAAGCTCTACACTATCCTGATTGCCGGAAGATGTACTTCCGTTATACGCATAGCCGCCGCCCTCACGCTGCTTCATAATCTGCTCATAGGCTTCCTGCACTTCTTTAAACTTTTCTTCCGCCAAATCGGAAAGTGGATTATCCACATACGAATCCGGGTGATACTTCCTACTCAACTCCCGATACGCCTTTTTTACTTCATCGTTGGTGGCATTGGGTGAAAGCCCAAGCACCTCATAAGGATTTGCTACCATCCCTTTTCTCCTTCTAATCTTTGATCAAACTTTGTCCAAACACCCGCATACAAGATATTTCGCAATATCTCTGCATCTTCTATACATGGCAACTTTTCAAATTCTGCCGCACACTCTGCAAGTATCGAATTCAACATCTCCTTACACTGCACAGCGAACGTTGGCTCATCACATCGCGAAAGCAATACATTGTAATTCTTTGCCTTCTTATCCTTCTCTACATCATCATAAGCATCCATAAGGTAAATAAATTTGCCCAGATAAAAACCCATACCTCGCAAATTCTCTTCCCAGACATCCTGTCTATACACAAACAGCTCACTCATCAACTCACCAAACTGTCGTGCTACAACATCCGCTTCCTGTTCATCTCTTGCTTCGCAAGCTTGCAGCGCCGCAAGACAATCTCCAATCACCTTGCATTTCTCTGGATATTGTCTCTCCAACTTTCGATATGTCTTCTTCAACAAGCGCATACCGGCAAGTCCCAGCTTACTCTTCTCATCCTTCCAATCATCTGCCAAATGGTGATACGTCAAAATGACATTCATATCCGCCGCATACTCCGTGACCGCATTCACCAAAAACTTCTGCTTTTTCACCGGATGTACCATACAGCGCTTCTCCGTCACTTCCGCCTGCGGCTCATAGAGGGAGCTTAACAAAATAATAAGAAAAGTCATATCGTAGGTCAAGGTAAGCTGTCCTAAAAAACCGTATTTCTCGCGCAACACACGACACAAGCCACAATAATAAGCCTTATACTTGTAAAATTCTCGCATCCTTAATTCCGGCTTGTGCGCCACAACATAACCAAACATTCGCTTCCTCGTAAACAAAATTCATTCTCTACACGCTACACTATGCGTCCAGTATAACACAATCTCTGTGTCTTTTGTGTGAAAACTTTTAAATTTATGAATCCTTAAGAAATGATTTTACTTCCCGCCATTTTTCTGCTACAATAAATTCATCATTTTATTAAAGGGGGAAAAGGAAATGAGAAACTTCAAAAAATGGATTTGTGTATTCACAGCTGCCATGATGCTGTTTGCAATGACTGCCTGTGGAGCGACAGAGCCAGAGACACAGACCGTTGTTTTGGCATACGAACAAGAGGGCACTGTTATCAACTACCAATTAGATGCAGAGGGTGATATTGTTCAGACACTTACACAGACAAGCACCTTAGATTGCTCCGCTTACACAGACGATCAGATGACTGCGATTCTCTCATCACTTGACCAGTTCAAGGATACCTACGCAGACATTGAAGGTGTTACTTACACAACAAACCAAGAGGGTGATACAATTGTAGAAAAGATTGTCATCGATGCTACGAACGCAGATACACTCTCTACATTGTCTGAGCAAGGCTTGCTTCCAATTGACGGATCTGCTTCTCGGATTTCTTTAGAAAAGACTGTAGAAAGTCTGAAAGAACAAGGTTGGACCGTAAAAGAATAACAAAAGAGGATGCCTATTTGAATTCAGATAGGCATCCATTTTTTATCCCAATAAAGCAATCAATCGGCTCGTTCCAAGCCGGTCTGCGCCCAAGCCGATGAAGCACTCCGCATCTTCCACCGAGCTGATTCCACCTGCTGCTTTCACCTTTACATGCGAGGCTACATTTGCCTTCATCAGCTTCACATCCTCAAACGTAGCACCAGCTGTTGAGAATCCAGTCGAGGTCTTGATGTACTCTGCCCCCGATGCACTCACAATTTCACACATCTTTATCTTTTCCTCTTCTGTCAAGAGACAGGTCTCAATAATCACCTTTAGAAGCTTTCCGCCGCAGGCTTCCTTTACAGCGCGAATCTCTGCCAGCACCCTCTCATACTCTCCCGCCTTCACATCGCCGGCATTGATTACCATATCAATCTCATCAGCACCATTCCTTATCGCATCCTGCGTCTCAAAGACCTTTGCTTCTGTTGTCATATTCCCATTCGGAAATCCGATTACTGTACAGACTGCAAGCTTTCCCTGTACATATTCTGCCGCGCGCTTCACAAAACACGGCGGAATACAGACCGAAGCCGTCTGGTATTCCATACCCTCGTCACAGATTTTTCGAATCTGTTCCCAAGTTGCTGTCTGCTTCAGCAAAGTGTGGTCTAATCGTTTTAAAATCTCTTGTTTCTCCATAATACGCACCTCAAAATTCTTTGCTATGATTTCTCCTACCACTGAGAAGCTATCCTGTTCCGGCATCGCTCCCCCTTGCGTCATCGAAGGTGACCACAGAATAAGCGGCACCTTTTCCCTCGTATGGTCTGTGCCCGTATAAGTCGGGTCATTTCCATGATCTGCCGTCAAAATCAATAGGTCGTCTTCTTGCAAAAGCGGAAGTAACTCCCCAAGCTTTTTATCAAATGCTTCTAATTCTCTTGCATAACCATTGGCATCCCTGCGATGCCCCCAAAGCGCATCAAAATCCACCAAATTTGTAAAACACAAGCCCTTAAAATCACGCTTTGCAATCTCAATTGTCTGCTCCATTCCATGCACAGAGGATTTCGACGGATTACTCTCCGTCAGACCCTCTCCTGCAAAAATATCAAAAATCTTTCCAACGGAAATCACATCGTAGCCCTGCTCCTGCAACGCATTCAGCACCGTCTTTCCATTCGGCTTCACTGCATAATCGTGGCGATTTGCCGTTCGTCGAAACTCACCTCTTTTCTTTCCGACATAGGGTCTTGCAATCACACGTCCAACCTTCCATTCATCACGCATGGTAAGCTCACGCGCAATCTCACAATACCGATACAAATTCTCCAAACCCATCGTCTCTTCATTCCCGCAAATCTGCAAGACGGAATCTGCCGAAGTATATACAATCAAGTGTCCCTTTTCAATCTCTTCCTCCGCAAGCTCCTCTAAAATCTCTGTACCGCTTGCGCTTTTATTCCCGATAATCGTCCGTCCGGTCCGTCTCTCCAACTCTTCAATCAATTCCGCCGGAAATCCGGTCTCCGTAAACGTCAAAAATGGCTTAGTGGTGTAGACCCCCATCATCTCCCAATGGCCGGTCATGGTATCCTTTCCCACACTCATCTCATTGAGCTTGGCGTAGCATCCCATCGGTGCATCTGCCGGCTCTATTCCTTTCAAGTCACAAAGATTCGCAAGACCCAGCTTCCGCAAATTGGGAATACGTAAATTCGGCGTCTGCTCTACGATATGCCCCAGTGTATTCACACCCACATCTCCATACAAAGGTGAGTCCGCCATCTCGCCAATCCCAAGCGAATCCAGAACAATCGTAAATATGCGTTTATATTTCTTTATCTGCTGCTCTTTTAACATCCGCTTCCCTCCATTGCTTCCTTACGATTGTAAAACAACTTCCTATAAATCAAAAAAGCACTGAACTCAAAAGTTCGGTGCTTTAGTGCGCGATCAGGGGCTCGAACCCTGGACACCCTGATTAAGAGTCAGGTGCTCTACCAACTGAGCTAATCGCGCTTATTATCACTTGCGTCAAGCCTTTATCCGCTCAACGCAAGTGCTATTATATAACAGATTTCTACCGATTGCAAGCCTTTTTTTATATTTTTTATTTTTTCTGTTTTTTATGTCCTAGCGCTCCATCTGTATGATGAATAACCAAGACATCTCCCTCCCGTAAAACGACATTTCCGCGAGGAATAATCACACGTTCTTTTCGCTGAATCATAATCACGAGTGTATTCTTCTTCTGTGGAATATCAGATAAACGTTTTCCCACATAGCTATCTTCCTTTTCCACTTGTATCTCTGAAAGCAGTACACCATTCTCCGTCTCCGGAGTCTTCGCACTCAAAATCAGTTTGTCACCTACCTGTAACACCGTCTTTCCATTTGGAACTACATTTTTCCCATCTCGAATCAACAGAGCGGCAAGCGTATCCGGCGGCAAGGTCACATTGCGCAGCTCTCTCTCACACCACTTATGTCCGCTTGGCAAAGTAAATTGAATGAACTGTACGGGAACCTCGTTGCTGTAATCCGTAAAGGTCTTCATAACGTCTGTGTCCTCGTCAATCATATTGAGTTTGCCCGCAACAATCGAGATGAGCGACCCCTGCAAAAGAATCGAAAACAATACAATGAAGAACACAATATGAAAGATATCTGTCTTTGTGTCCGTCTGCATCACTGCCATAATCGCAAACACGATGGAAGCCGCTCCACGAAGCCCCGACCAAGATACCATAGCCTGCTGGGATAACTTACTTCGAAACGGGGTCAAAAGCAAGCTCACGGCCAGCGGGCGTGCCACAAAAGTCAAAAACAGCGCAATGCAAAACGCCGGAATTGCAATCTGCGGGAGCTTTGACGGAAACGATAAAAGCCCCAGCAAAAAGAAAATCAACATCTGCATCAAGCCGGTGATTCCATCAAAGAAATGTACCAAGCGCTTCTTGTGCTTAATCTGCACATTGCCAAGCACAATCCCCACAATATAGGTACTCAAATAGCCGTTGCCTCCGATAACCGTCGGAAGCGCGTACGCAAAAATCGCAACACCAACTGTAAATATAATCTCAAAGCCCTCTGTCGCAAATTGAATTCTTCGCAATAAATAAGCCGCTGCATAGGCAAATAACAGACCACAAATAAGCCCATATACAATCTGCGCAAAAATCATATAGCCGAATCCAACGCCGCTGACTTTCCCACGAATTAAGGTGATAAAAATCATCGTCAGCATATAAGAAAATGGGTCGTTGCTTCCACTTTCCAGCTCTAACATAGATGCCGTTCGATATTTCAAACTCAGTCGCTTTGAACGCAAAATTGAAAACACGGAAGCCGCATCAGTCGAGCTAATCACAGAACCAATCAGAAAACTTTCTAACAGGCTAAACCCTAGTACAAAGTAGCAGAACAAGCCAACAAGCCCTGCCGTCAACACTACGCCGAGCGTAGACAGCAAAATAGACTTTGCTGCAACTGGTTTTGCTTCTTTCCAATTGGTTCCGAATCCTCCGTAAAACATAATAAAAATCAACGCTACTGAACAAATCTGTTCTGCAAACGAATAATTGTCAAACGGAATCTTCACCACACCATCAGAACCAAAGAACATTCCCAAGAGGATAAATGCTAACAGCATCGGAATTCCAAGCTTGCTCGATATTTTATTGAGTGCAATACAGGCAAATATAACAATTGCCACCAGCAAGAGCAAGGATGCCATAATTTTCCCTTTCTTTTATGAATCGTAAAATATCTGTCCCTTTTCTGTCTCTATTCTCTGAGACGTCGGATATTCAAAACTAGGATTTGTCTTTAAAACATCCAAATATTGCTTTGCTTCATAACGCGCCATCTGGAGGTCGTGCAAAATATAGTTTCCGCAATTTATCGGATTCGCACCCGGAACCTCCCCTTCATACTGACTGCAAAATTCAAAAGCTCTAATCATCAGAGGCAAAATCTCCTCTCCTGTTGGGTGCCCTTTTACAATCAAATAGCAACCGGTAAGGCAGCCCATTGGCCCCCAATAAATGATTCTATCCTTCCACTCCTCATCGTTACGCAAAAATGTTGCAACAATATGTTCAATGGTATGCATTGCATTCGGATGAATCACTGGTTCAACATTTGGTCTTTTCATTCGGATGTCAAAGGTCGTCGCATATTCTTCCCCCAAAACATCTAATCTTGACTCAAAAATTCCCGGTACGATTTTGCTATGATCCACTTGAAAACTTGGTATTAAATCCATTTGTCTATCTCCAATCATTTTATTTCTTTATTAAAAAACTCTCGAAATGCAGGCTCGAACGGTGGATAAACCACACCTTTCTCCGTTATAAAAGCAGTGATAAGCTCCGCCTCCGTAATATCAAAAGCAGGATTATAAACCTCGACCCCATTCGGAGCCATTCGCTTTTCATACCACATCTCGGTCACCTCTGTGGAATCTCGCTGTTCTATCTCGATGGCACTGCCATCAGCACAAGCCATATCGATTGTAGAAAGCGGTGCACAGACATAAAATGGTATCCCATAGTGTCGCGCTAAAATTGCCACAGCTGAAGTTCCAATCTTATTGGCTGTATCTCCATTCGCAGCCACTCTGTCACAGCCCACAAATACCGCTTGCACCATACCCTGCTTCATTACAGAGGACGCCATATTATCACAAATAACGGAGACTTCTATGCCACTTGCATGCAATTCACACGCTGTGAGCCTTGCCCCCTGAAGCAAGGGTCTCGTCTCATCTGAAAATACTTTTATCGCCTTCCCATGTTCTTTTGCAATATAAACAGGCGCCAGCGCTGTTCCGTATCGCACCGCAGCCAATCTTCCGGCATTGCAATGCGTAAGAATACTGTCCACACCCGAAAGCAAGGCAAATCCGTGCTCCCCGATTGCACGGCACACCTCGATATCCTCATCACGTATGGCCATCGCCTCGTCGCGCAATAACTTTTTCAACTCTGCAATCCCTAAATTGGAATTCGCAAACACGACCCGTTCCATCCTGTCCAATGCCCATGTAAGATTTACAGCCGTAGGTCTGGACGATGCCAGATAATTCTTAACTTCCGAAAACTTTCTAACAAACGCAGCATCGCTCATCTCCGGGAATCGTTTGCAGACCACATAAATGCCTATCGCTGCCGCCACGCCAATCGCCGGAGCCCCGCGCACCTTTAATTCATATATCGCCTCATAAATGGCTTTTGGTTCACTCAAACGCAACAGCTCGATTCTGTCAGGCAACAGCGTCTGGTCTATGATGACCAGTTCATCTGTAAGCTCATCAAGAGCGACTGTATCGCCAAGTATCAATTGTGATTGTTCCATAAAAACACCTTTTTATTTTAATTTATCATAAACTCAAATTCATCACAAGAAAAAACACCTATTCCTTTATTTTCTTTTGCGGAATAAAAAACATAAACACAAGCGAACTAAACAACAGCAACATAGGATAATAAAGCTTCGCTATCACGTCAAATGCCGACAACTCAAAGCCCAACGTGTGTACTGCCGACAAGGCTACCAATATCTGTGCACCGTATGGAAGCACCCCTTGAAATATACAAGAAAATGTGTCCAGTATAGACGCCGTCTTTTCTTTCGTAATACCACAATCCTTTGCCATCTCACTTGCGATTGGATTTGCCATAACAATGGCAACTGTATTGTTCGCAGTCGCAACATCCATAAGACCTACCAGCAGTCCAATACCAAGCTGTCCGCCTTTTTTCCCTTTAAATACTCTTCGAATTCCACCTAAAAGAGCCTCGAATCCACCATTATATCTTATAAGCGCACAAAGAGCCGCCACAAGAATCGCCACCATACAAGTTTCAAACATACCAGAAGCACCTGTGCCCATTCCTGTGAGAAGATTTGGGAAAGACATCGCACCTGTTACCAGCATAATGATACTCGCTGAAACAATCCCAATCATAAGCGTTATAAACACATTTATGCCTATGATACCGCTGACAAGTACGAGTACATACGGGATAATCTGTATCATATCATACTCCTTATTTATCTGCGACGGGATATCCGTCTGAAACGATAGTGCCGTTATGACTACAAGCGTCACAAGGGCTGCGGGCACAACAACAGAGAAATTCGTACGAAACTTATCTTTCATCGCACATCCCTGTCCATTACATGCCGCAATCGTCGTGTCAGAAATGAAAGACAAGTTATCCCCAAACATAGCTCCCCCTACGACAGTGCCCACACAAAGCGGAAGCGAAAAACCCGAGCCTTGTGAAACTGCCACTGCAATCGGTGTGATGAGCGTAATTGTACCAACAGAAGTTCCCATAGCTGTTGAAATAAAACAACTGGCTATAAACAATACAACAACGGCAAAACGAGCAGGTGTAACAGAAAGCATAAAATACGCTACACTTTCTGCCGAAGTTCTGCCTGCAACACCTACAAAAATGCCAGCTAACAGAAAAATCAAAAGCATCGTGATAATATTTTTATCGCCAACACCTTCACCCATTATTTCGAATTTCTTGTCCAGCTTCTCGCCCTTTGTCTGAAGCACCGCGACCAGCAAGGCCACAAGAAAGGCCACAACAATGGGCACATTATAAAAACCCATTGGTATTTTCATTACATATTCAAAAACAATACCCAAAGAGAGATAAAAGAGTATAAACACTCCGATGGGTAAAAGAGATAATCCATTTGCTTTTTTCATAATTTGTTCTATTTCCCCTTTGATTTCATTTTTAAGAACACTCCGATTTTAACACAAAAGCTCCCTCTACACAACTTGTAGAGGGAGTTTTTGCCTTATAGGATTGAAATACTACTCTTCCTTTAACGAATACAACACACAAGGTCTGCCACCCGTTTCATAGTTCATTTGATTTTTTACAATTCCTTGTTCTTCAAGGTAGCTCATATACTTACGGACTGTAACAGTAGTAAGACCTGTTTTTTCTGCAATTGTTTCACCCGGTAAAAAAGCCCCTTTATTATCTCCTAAATAGTCTATAAGAATTTCTAGTGTTCTTTCTTGAATTCCCTTTGGAAGTTCTGTGTCATTTTTTATTTTGTTTTCAATGATAGAATCAATATAACCTTGATTTAAATTATCCATGCTTCCAAAAGCTTGCTTTTGAACAGCAAATTTTTGAAGTGCCAACTGAAAACGCTCAAATGTAAATGGTTTTACAAGGTAATCAATCGCACCAAAATGTAAGGCTTCTTCTACTGAAACGCGGTCATTCGCAGCAGTTACCATAATTGCTTCCACTGATATTCCCTTTTCTCTGATTCTTTTTATCGTTTCAAGACCATCCATAATCGGCATAAATACATCAAGAATAATTAAATCCACACTTTCTTTTTCAAGAAACTCTATTGCACTCTTGCCATCGCGCACCCTACCTACAACAGTATAATCCCTGTTTTTCTTTACATATTGCTCATTTATCATCGCAACCATAGGATCATCTTCAACAATTAACACTTTATACATTTGTTCTCCTCCAATTACTTTTTAATCAAAACAGTAAACGCGGTTCCTACTCCGGTTTCAGATTCAACAGTAATTGTTCCTCCAAGTCTTTCTATAACAGATTTCACTTGGTAAAGTCCGGTTCCTCTACCTTCACCTTTCGTAGAGAATCCATTATCAAAAATCTTTTCTCTGTTTTCATCGGATATCCCATTTCCCGTATCATTCACAGTAATCAACAATTCACCTTGTTTTGAATAGATACCAAATACAAGTTCTTTCTGTCTTGTATAATTATCCGTATTCATTGCTTCAAATGCATTATCAATGAGATTCCCAACGACGGTGACCAGCACATCGCTTGAAAGAGGAAACGCTGCTTTCGAAAAATGCACATTATCACGCAATATAAACTTTACGTTCAGTTCGGAGGCTCTGGAAAGTTTCCCAATAAGTAACGCAGCTAATGCCGGCTCATCTATTGCTTTCATAATTTTACTTATCATTTCCCTGTGAACAACGGTGATGTTTTGGATATAGGATTCTGCCTCTTTGTACATTTCCATTTGGATGAGCCCTAAAATAACATGTAGCTTGTTTGTAAAATCGTGATTGCTTGCACGCATAGAATCAACAAGATACCTTGTACCTGCAAGATCTTCCATAAGTTTTGTATATTCTGCTCTATCGCGGAGAATACCGACTGTTCCAACAACCTGTTCGTTCTCTTTGATAGGTATTTTCTCAATCAATATATTTTCATTTTCAAAATCAGCGGTATGAAAATCAAATGTTTCTAACTTGTCTCCAAGCATTCTTTCCCCCGCGCGATTGACAAACTGAATCTCGCCTTGTGTATTTGTTGCAATTACGCCTTCCTCAAGCGATTCGATGATATTATCACGAATGTGATACATCGCAGAAAACACATCCGGTTCATATCCGTTCAATGCCCCTTTGATTTTATTAGACAAGTGCGATGAAATCAATAACTCCATGAAGATAGCAACCAGCATTACAAGTCCAAAAACTATTAAAATCTGAAGTATGTCGTGATAAATGTTCTCCATAAGGCTAACTGTCATTACAAAACCAATATATTCGCCTGACTCATCATAGATAGCAGCATATGCACGGCGTTGTGTTCCTGAAGGTCCGATATCATTCTCTATATCATAATCATCTGATTCCTGATTAAATTTCGGATGTGTGCCGTCATAATGTGTGCCTATGAGTTTTTCTGTAGAGTGAAAAATACGAGTGTCATTTAAATCCACAATCGAAATCACATCTACATCTTCTATGGTATTCTTCAAAAATTCAAGATACTCTTTTTGTTTATCAGAAATTATTACACCATCTTCGCCCTCTGTCAAAACAAGAGAGTGTACCACTGTATCTGCGATATTGCGGAGCGTTTGGTCTCTCTTTTCCGTTTCAAATCGTATGTTAATGAGACTTCCTGCAATTCCAAGAAATAATGTAAGTGTAATAATTAAAATTAACTGTGTGCGGAAAATTCTCTTTTGCAAATCGGTTTTCATCTTCGCTAACCTCAAATCTACATTTTTCTCATTGTATCATATCTGCACCATCACTTCATTATCAACAAGACTTTTGAAAGTAAAAAAATTGAAACAACAAGTTTTCACTTTCCTTTCTTTCACAAAATTTACTTCGTGAAAATCTCCGTATATGATAAGAAAAAAATCAATGGAGGGATTTAAAAATGGGATCAATTTTAGAAACAATTATGCTTGTATGTTTTGGCTTTTCTTGGCCGCTAAATGTAATGAAATCATACAAGGCAAAAACTGCAAAGGGAATGAGCCTGCCATTTATTATGCTCATTATCACCGGATATATCGCCGGAATCACTGCAAAAATCATTACCGGACAAATCAACTATGTATTGGTGGCGTATTTTCTGAACCTTGCAATCGTGTCAATCAATGTCATTATCTATTTCAGAAATGCTGCTCTCGATAAAAAAATGACTTTAATGGAGGAACCTTACCATGTTTAATATGGAAATCGAAAAATACAAAAAGCTCAATTCAATTGCAGAAAGTTTTGGAACCGTTATCTTAGGGAGTGGTGAAGACATCCTGATACCTATTTCCGAACTTGCTAATTCGTTCAATATTGGCAGCAAATTTTACAACCGAAGTTCTCAAAACCTTATAATCACAGAAGCAATCCATTATTATGATTCAATTGTAAAACCACTTAATCCGGAGCGGATTATCCTACATATTGGCTCTGCGGATATAGATTTCTTCAGGGATAATACACCACAATTTGACCGTGCTTACCAAAGTCTAATTGAACACATCCGAGAAGATAATGCGAAATGCAATATAGGTATTATATCTTTATGTAATCCCAATGACAATGATATAATAAGCGAACTCAACAATCATCTTCGCATAATAGCACAGTCACAGCGATGTGAGTTTGAGGACATTGGAACACCTCGTGTTTGGAATCCGATTGAAACGAAAAGCACAATTTCCTTTGCTTCATCAATGGGACTTTCCCTTAAAACAAGCAATCAAAAATCCTTATACGACCTTGCCAAAATATTTTTTGCCTACAACTGAAATGTACGGGTTTGGTTAATGCAGAAACATACACTTAGATACAAATTTCTTCCGTACTTTCAATTATGCAAACTAGAATTTGTAATTATCTATATTATTATGCTAACTATAATAGATGACAAACAAAAAGCAACCGAAACAAAGCCCATAATAATTGCGACTATGGTTTTGGCTTTTTTATAACCTCTTTTTCTTGCAGAAAAACCAAACGAAAATGCTAGAATTCCAAAAATCGCAATGTAAATACCCATAATTATATTCTCTTGCATAGTGGAATATGTATGTTCAAGGGCAGAAAACAATATTAGAGGACTGTAAATAACACCTAAAATTCCCATAACCAAACCCGAAATCCCAAATCCTCTGCCAGGCATTTTTTCTTAATAAAAAAATCAGCATTAGAAATATTATTACTTAATGGATATCCACAGTTTGGACATACAAGTGCTTTATCAGAGATTTCTTTATTACATTCAGGACAATTTATCATTGACATATTATCACACCCTTCTATTGATTTTTTATTTCAATAATTACAACTACATCTATTCTACCACCGATAAAATTATCTGTCACTTTAAATTCTTTCCTAAAGTAATTGATATTTTTCGATTTATAACATATACTAAAAGTAGGGAAATCCCTACTTTTCATGATAGGAGGTGTTTTTATGTTAGCCAATGTCTTTATTGATAATGCAAAAGTGATGGCAAAGGGTCAAGTTACCATTCCAAAGGATGTCAGAGATGTTCTCGGTGTAACAAACGGAGACCGCATTACTTTTATTGTAGAAGGGAATACCGTTCGCATAGTAAATTCAGCTGTTTATGCTATGCAGACACTACAAACAGAAATGGCTGGTGAAGCTACAAAGGCAGGAATCACATCTGACGACGACATTATCAACTTAGTAAGCGAATTAAGAAATGAGGCGAATCTTTTATAAGAAATTTCCAAACAAACTGGATGCTCTCAATCGTTTCCTGTCTACAGCTCTTTTAACATTGGAATTAGTTCCTATCCCTACAGATGAAACGGATAGTGAATCAGCTATTAGGGATGTTGCTGATCGTCCAATCCTAAGAGCTGCCTTGAATGCTAATGCGGATGTATTACTTACCGGAGATAAAGATTTTTTGGAATCTGGTCTTACCCAACCCAAAATCATGACTGCGTCTGAATTTTTAAATTATTCAGAATAAAACGGAAAGCAGACCAACAAAGTAATGGATGTTACCTTGCTGGTCTGTTTTGTTATCTTGCCCTTCCGCCTCTTGTCCGAATCCAACGAGGTTCTTCTTGTTCCCGTTGTTGTTTTTTATATCTCTCCAACTTCTCTGAAAAACTCTCTTGCCCTTGTCGTGCATTCTCACCATAGACATCTTCCCATTCTGAGCATTTATCTTGGTAAATTGCATACGCATTTTGTGAAATATAAAATGCTCGATAAAACTCCTGTGCATTTACATATCCATAATCTCTGAGGATATTTGAGAGTTCCTTTCTCATATCTTTTGCTTTTTGTTCCAATGAGTCTATCTTTTTCTGCATTTCTGCCTTTTTTGTAAGTTTTGCAATGCCTCTCAAATTATCTCTTTCTATCTCCAGTTTATTCCGTTTATGCTCAATTTCAAAGATTTGTCTGTTCTTCCAATCTAATTCTTCGTCTATCTTTTTCAACCTCGTATAAGCAGCTGCCTCCGGCAATATTTCCGGCTTCTTCGGTATCTGTCGTATCTCAGGCTCTTGCACCTTGCTTATAATCGTTCTGTCGACCTCTCGGTTCCACTCCATCTAATATCCTATATGGTATTCCCTAAATACAGAAAGGCATCTATTGAACATAGAAGCCTATATTGTTTTGTAGGTGACGAACAGAGCGTATAGTAATTAAATATCCCGAAAGTGAACGTGTGCATTTGGCTAAAATGGTCTGCACCTCTTTGCACCTCTATGAGTTGGCAAAAAAATATCCTAAAACCCTTGATTTTTCAAGGATTCTAGGACATTGATACCAAAGGCGCCAACCAGATTTGAACTGGTGATAGAGGTGTTGCAGACCTTTGCCTTACCACTTGGCTATGGCGCCATATGTAATTGTGAAGTACTAAATGACTCCTACGGGAATCGAACCCGTGTTACCGCCGTGAAAGGGCGATGTCTTAACC
>JAXJPN010000097.1:0-13397 GCA_036311625.1 Faecalimonas sp. | reverse complement strand
GGTACAGAGCGTGGAATTACAGAGCCTACACCTACATTCTCAGCTTGCTTCGGTCAGGCATTCTTGGAATTGCACCCGACAAAATATGCTGAAGAATTAGTTAAGAAGATGGAAGCAAATGGTTCAAGAGCATTCCTTGTGAACACAGGATGGAACGGAACCGGAAAGCGTATCTCAATCAAAGATACTCGTGGTATCATCGATGCAATCCTTGATGGATCAATCGAAAAGGCTGAGACAAAGACCATTCCATACTTCAACTTTGAAGTTCCAACAGAGCTTCCGGGTGTTGACACGAACATCCTTGACCCACGTAATACCTATGCAGATGCAGCAGAGTGGGAGAAGAAGGCAGTAGACCTTGCAGGACGTTTCATTAAGAACTTCGCAAAATATGAAGGAAATGAAGCTGGTAAGGCATTGGTAAGTGCAGGTCCTCAGTTATAAGAATTTTTGAAACACAAATAAAAGGAACGAGAATTTATGTCTCGTTCCTTTGTTTTGTTATACGGATTGCAATTACAGTGTGAATATCCCGAAGGCTGATAGTATGGAGCTGGCTAAGATTGCGATTAGGAATATCGGGCAAATCCATTTAATCATTACGGTAAATAGTTTCTGGCTTTTGAAGGTTCCGTCAGTCACCTTGACCTCGTCGGCAACAAGTTTTGGTTTTACGATAAAACCAATGATAATACAGGTTAATATGGCGACAACCGGCATCATAACGCTGTTTGTAAGGAAATCAAAAGCGTCTAGAATAGGCATACCAAGTGGTGCGATATGTGACCATACACCAAAACCGAGTGAGGATGGAGCGCCGAGCAACAGTGAAAATACCATCACACAAAGGCAAACAGGTTTGCGCTTCCAACCCGACTTATCACATACAATCGAAACGACCGTCTCCATCAATGAGATGGAAGAGGTTAGGGCTGCGAAAAGTACAAGAATGAAGAACAGGGCTCCAATCACATCTCCAAAAGGCATACTGTGAAACACTTTCGGCAGTGTCATAAACATCAATCCCGGACCGGCGCCTAAGTCTTCTGAACCAGAGAAGGCAAATACGGCAGGAATCACCATAAGCCCGGAAAAAAAGGCAATACCAGTATCAAAAATCTCAATCTGGTGTACGGACTTTTCAATATGATTGTCCTTCTTTAGGTAAGAACCATAGGTAATCATAATGCCCATTGCCAAAGACATGGAATAAAACATCTGTCCAGAAGCGGCAAGTAACGTCTTGGCTGATAAATTTTTGAGGTTCGGTTTGATATAGTATATCATTCCCTCCATTGCTCCATCCAATGTGCAGACATACACAGCGACGATGATTGTGAGTACAATCAGTACCGGCATCATAAACTTGCTGACATTTTCAATTCCTTTTTGTACACCACAAAGCACAACAATTGCAGTCAGTGCAATAAATAGGAAGAACCAGCCAAGTGGCTCAGTCGTGGAAGAAATGAAAGTATGAAAGTAGGCATCACCGGCGGCAGCAACACCGTCACCAGTGATATAGACTACAAGATATTTCATTACCCAGCCGCCGATAACACTGTAATAAGGAAAGATTAAAATCGGAACGAGAGCTGCGAGTATCCCTAAAAAGCCAAAGCGCTTGTCTAGCTTTTTAAATGCTTCAATGGCGCTTACGCCTGTCTTGCGGCCGATGGCAATCTCTGCTGTCATCAATGTGAAGCCGAAGGTAACTGCTAAAATGACATATACTAATAAGAAGGTACCGCCGCCATATTCTGCGGCAAGATAAGGAAAACGCCAGATGTTGCCAAGTCCTACCGCAGAACCGGCAGCAGCAAGAACAAATCCAATCTTGCTGGAAAAATTACTACGTTTGTTCATAAAAAACCTCCGAGTTGCTTGTATTTGTGCGTGAAAACGCCATCGACAATTATGCCACATATAATAAGGAAAGGCAAGAGAAAAAAGAAAATAAAAAATGTAAAAAAGTAGTTGACAGATGTTGATTGCTATGGTAAATTAACAAGTGCGTAAAGCGAAAAAGAAAGTAGAGTTCCACTCTCACCCTAGCACAAGCGTGTGACTAGCGGTTTGATATTGAAGCATTACGAGGCTGTTTATGGTGTCGTTTGCAGAGATTTTGGGTGGATAGTGTATGCTATTCATTTTTTTTGCGCAGGAACAAGCCAAGTATACATTTATTTTATTGGAGGTGCAAGACCATTAGCGAATTAATGATTAACGAGCAGATTAGAGACAAGGAAGTCCGAGTAATCGGAGAGAACGGCGACCAGTTGGGTATCATGTCAGCAAAGGAAGCGCAAAAGCTTGCGGAGGAAGCAGAATTAGATTTAGTAAAGATTGCTCCGACGGCGAAGCCGCCTGTTTGTAAGATTATCGATTACGGTAAGTACAAATATGAGATGACACGCAAGGAAAAAGAAGCAAAGAAAAAGCAGAAGACGGTTGACGTGAAGGAAGTACGTCTCTCGCCGAACATTGATATGAACGATTTGAACACCAAAGTGAACAGCGCGAAGAAGTTCATTCAAAAGGGCGATAAAGTAAAGGTTACTTTGCGTTTTCGAGGACGTGAGATGGCACACATGGCTACCAGCAAGCATATCTTAGATGATTTCGCGGATATGATGAAGGATGTGGCAAGTGTGGAAAAGCCTGCGAAACTCGAGGGCAGAAGCATGAGTATGGTTTTAACTGAAAGACGTTAAAAATAACAGGCAATGACAAGCAAGATTAAAGGAGGACAATATCATGCCAAAATTAAAAACAAGTAGAGCAGCTGCAAAGCGCTTCAAAAAGACAGCTTCAGGTTTATTAAAGAGAAATAAGGCTTACAAGAGCCACATCTTGACTAAGAAATCTACAAAGAGAAAGAGAAATCTCAGACAGGCAACCATTACGGATGCTACAAATGTAAAGAACATGAAGAAAGTATTACCATATTTATAAGAGTTGGTAAATTTTTGAAGGAGGATTAGAAGAGATGGCAAGAATTAAAGGCGGAATGAACGCTAGAAAAAAACATAACAGAGTATTAAAGCTCGCAAAGGGTTACAGAGGAGCTAGATCAAAGCAGTACAGAGTTGCAAAGCAGTCAGTGATGAGAGCTTTGACATCTGCTTATGCAGGTAGAAAGCAGCGCAAGCGTCAGATGAGACAGCTTTGGATCGCACGTATCAATGCAGCAGCAAGAATGAATGGTTTGTCGTATAGCAAGCTGATGCACGGATTGAAGCTTGCAGGTGTAGAGATTAACAGAAAGATTTTAGCGGATATGGCTGTAAATGATGCACAGGGATTTGCAACCTTAGCAGAAGTTGCAAAGAGCAAGTTGGCATAAGGTTTCTTTTTAAAAAATTTTTGGATTTTGAAAAAAAGAAGTTGACAATAACCTACCCGAATGTTATTATAAGCGGGTAGGTTTTACGCAGGAGTGTCGGAACTGGCAGACGAGCAAGACTAAGGATCTTGTGAGCAATGCGCTCGTGTGGGTTCAAGTCCCATCTCCTGCATAACTTTCTGAATTGAATATGGCCCATTGGTCAAGCGGTCAAGACGTCGCCCTCTCACGGCGGAATCGGGGGTTCGATTCCCCCATGGGTCATTTGCTGGAAACAGCCCAACCCGAAGATTGCTGAGAATCAGAAGATTCTCGGCTTTTTGCGTTATAATGATACAGGAGGAGTTTGTATGACAATCAGAGAGCAATTAGAGATGCGTGAGTTGGATTATCTAAGTCCATATGCAACCCACAGTAAGGATTCGCGTGGACGTGGTGTGATTGAAGAAGAATGCGATTTGCGACCAGTATTTCAGCGGGACAGAGATCGGATTTTGCACAGCAAATCTTTCCGCAGATTAAAGCAAAAGACACAAGTATTCCTCCTGCCGCGAGGTGACCATTATCGTACGCGTATGACACATACACTTGAGGTGTCGCAGAATGCAAGAACCATTGCAAAGGCATTGCGGCTGAATGAAGATTTGGTGGAGGCAATCAGTCTTGGGCATGATTTGGGACATACCCCCTTTGGACATGCAGGCGAACGGGCACTGAATGCGGTCTGTCCGACCGGATTCCGTCACAATGAGCAGAGTGTGCGTGTGGTGGAGCACATCGAGAAGGAGGGCAAGGGACTCAACCTTACGAAAGAGGTTATCGACGGCATTTTGACCCACCAGACAGCGGGAGAGCCGCTTACTTTAGAGGGTGAGGTTGTTCGTCTGTCTGATAAGATTGCGTATGTCAATCACGATATTGATGATGCAATACGGGGCGGAATTTTGTCGGAGCTTGATTTGCCGCCCAAGTATCGGAAGATTCTGGGCTCTACGACGAAAGAACGCCTAAATACGATTACCCACGATGTGATTACACAGAGTATGGATCAGCCGCGTGTGCAGATGTCAGAGGAAGTTTCAGAGGCGATGCAGGGCATTCGTAACTTTATGTTTGAGAATGTATATCGCAATCCGCATGCAAAGCAGGAGGAGAGTAAGGCAGTGGAGATGATTCAGAATCTCTACAACTATTATATGGAGCATGAGGAGGCAATCCCAGAAGAGTTTCATAAGATTCGTGCGGCAGGAAAAGCTACAAAGGAGCAGATGGTTTGTGACTATATCGCGGGAATGACGGACAATTATGCTGTAAAAACGTTTGAAGAAATTTTTGTACCAAAATCTTGGAAATTTTAAAGGAAATCAGAAGGTTTTGTCGAATATGAGTAATGAAGACTGTTTGAAAGGAGGAGACCTATGTATTTTTCAGATGAGCTGGTAGAAGAAGTCCGGCAGAAGAATGATATCGTGGATGTGATATCCGGGTATGTGAAGCTTCAGAAAAAGGGGAGCTCGTATTTTGGCTTGTGTCCATTCCACAATGAAAAGTCACCGTCTTTCTCCGTGAGCAGACAGAAGCAGATGTATTATTGTTTTGGATGTGGAGCCGGAGGGAATGTATTTACCTTTGTTATGGAGTATGAGCATTTCAGTTTTGTGGAGGCACTTCGGATGCTTGCAGAGCGTGCGGGTGTGGAACTTCCACAGATGGAGTATTCCAAAGAGGCGAAGGCAAAGGCGGATTTAAAGACAACGCTTTTGGAGATTAACAAGCTGGCAGCCAAGTATTTCTATGCGCAGCTAAAGACGCCGGCCGGAAGTACGGCGCATAGTTATCTGATAAGGCGTGGACTTGATGAGGAGACAATCACAGCGTTTGGATTAGGATACTCGAATAAATACAGTGATGATTTATATAAGTATTTGAAGACCAAAGGCTATTCGGACGAGCTTTTGGCAAAGGCAGGCCTGATTAGCGTGGATGAGAAGAAGGGTGTCTACGATAAGTTCTGGAACCGCGTGATGTTCCCCATTATGGATGTGAACAACCGTGTGATTGGTTTTGGCGGCCGCGTGATGGGAGACGCAAAGCCCAAGTATCTGAATTCGCCGGAGACGGAGGTGTTCGATAAGAGCCGGAATCTATATGGACTTAATCGGGCGCGGACGTCGCGCAAGAGTTATTTCCTCATTTGTGAGGGGTATATGGATGTGATTGCGCTCCACAAAGCGGGCTTTACGAATGCAGTGGCATCGCTTGGAACGGCGCTGACAGCCGGACATGCCTCTTTGATTAAGCGTTATGTCAGTGAGGTCTATCTGACCTATGACAGTGATGAAGCGGGAACGAAGGCAGCACTTCGTGCGATTCCGATTCTGCGCGAGGCGGGCATATCTGCAAAGATAATTCGAATGGAGCCATATAAGGACCCGGATGAATTTATCAAGAATCTCGGTGCGGAGGCCTTTGAGGAGCGTATCAGCAAGGCAAGGAACGGCTTCTTATTCTCTTTGGAGGTCTTGGAGAAGAATTACGATATGAATTCACCGGAGGGGAAGACGGATTTTTACAATGAGGCCGCAAAGCGACTCGGTGAGTTCGAGGAGGAGATTGAGCGCAACAATTATATCCAAGCGGTTGCGGAGAAGTACCGTTTGGGCTATGAAGACTTGCGAAAGCTGGTTGCAAAGCGCGCGATTCAGATGGGACTTGCAAAGCCGGCAGAGAGGCCAAGACAGACGGCAGATAAGAATAAGGGCAAGGCGGATGGCAATCAGCAATCGCAGAAGATTTTGCTCACTTGGCTGATTGAGAATGAGAAGGTATTTGCGCAGATTAAGCGCCATATTACGCCTGCGGATTTTACTGAGGGGTTATACCGAGAGGTTGCGGAGCTCTTGTACGAGCAGTATGAGGCAGGAACTTTGAATCCGGCAAAGGTGATGAATCACTTTACGGATGAGGAGCAACATAGGGAGGTTGCAGCCCTGTTCCACACGCGAATTCAGCAGTTGGAGACAAAAGAGGAGCAAGAGAAGGCTCTTAAGGAAACGATCGTTAGGGTGAAGAGTCACAGCATTGATATGGCTACGAAACAATTGGATGTGACGGATATTGCAGGCCTGCAAAGGCTGATGGAAGCCAAAAGGTCCTTGCAGGACTTAGAGAAACTGCATATTTCTATTGATTAAGGATAAAATAAAAACAAGTTATGAGAGGATGGACACTACATGGAAGAACAAGCTACAAAGTTTGAGGAAAAATTAAAGAAATTGCTTGCTTTGGGTAAGAAGAAGAAAAATATGCTTGAAGTGCAGGAAATTAAAGATGTTTTCTCAGACATGGCAATGGGTGAGGAACAAATGGAAAAGGTCTACGAGTATCTGGAAACCAGAGGCGTAGATGTGCTTCGAATTACCGGCGGTGAGGTTGAGGACGATGTGATAGCGGACGATATTGACCGTTTGCTTGTAGACGAAGAAGAGGTAGATGTAGAAAAGATTGATTTGTCTGTGCCGGATGGCGTCAGCATCGAAGACCCTGTGCGTATGTATTTAAAGGAGATTGGCAAGGTACCGCTTCTGACAGCAGAGGAAGAAGTGGAGCTTGCAAAGCGTATGTCTGAGGGAGATGAGGAGGCGAAGAAGCGCCTTGCAGAAGCGAATCTACGTCTTGTTGTCAGCATTGCAAAGCGCTATGTGGGACGTGGTATGTTATTCTTGGATTTGATTCAGGAAGGAAATTTGGGGCTGATTAAGGCGGTAGAGAAGTTCGATTACCAGAAGGGATTTAAGTTCAGTACCTATGCGACTTGGTGGATTCGTCAGGCGATTACCAGAGCGATTGCCGATCAGGCGAGAACGATTCGTATTCCGGTGCATATGGTTGAGACGATAAATAAGCTGATTCGTGTGTCCAGACAATTGTTGCAGGAGCTTGGTCGTGAGCCGAGCCCGGAAGAGATTGCGGCAGAATTGGACATGCCTGTTGAACGTGTGCGTGAGATTTTGAAGATTTCACAGGAACCGGTATCTTTAGAGACGCCGATTGGTGAGGAAGAGGATAGTCATTTGGGTGACTTTATTCAGGATGACAATGTGCCTGTGCCGGCTGAGGCGGCAGCGCAGACTTTGTTAAAAGAGCAGTTGGATGAGGTGCTTGGCACGCTGACAGAGAGAGAGCAGAAGGTGCTCCGTCTGCGTTTTGGTATGAATGATGGACGAGCTCGTACGTTGGAAGAGGTCGGTAAGGAATTCGATGTTACTCGTGAGCGTATTCGCCAGATTGAGGCGAAGGCGCTTCGAAAGCTTCGTCATCCAAGCAGAAGCCGTAAGCTTCGTGACTATTTGGAATAGGGTGTAGGTATGGAATTGTCAAAGAGATTACAGGCTGTGGCAGACTTGCTATGCAGCAGTGGTCTGGAGTTGCAGTCGATTGCAGATGTGGGGACGGATCACGGATATCTGCCGATTTATCTTGTGTCCACAGACCGATGCAAGAAGGCATTTGCAATGGACATCAACAAGGGACCGCTTGGACGGGCAGAGGCGCACATTGCAGCTTATGGGCTTGGCGGACAGATTGAGACGCGGTTGTCGGATGGTGTGCAGGCGTTGGAAGTTGGTGAGGCAGACAGTGTGATTTGTGCCGGCATTGGAGGTGCGCTCGCCGTGCGCATTCTGATGCAAGGAGAGGCTGTTTTTCGCAGTCTGAAATGCTTTTTGTTGCAGCCGCAGTCTGAGCTTTGGAAGGTGCGCGAGTTCCTTTTCGAGAACGGCTATCGTATTGTAGCGGAGGATATGGTGTTCGAGGACGGCAAATTTTATCCGATGATGCGAGTGGAGACGGGAACAGACACTGCATATGATGAGACAGAGCTTCGTTACGGGAGATGTCTGCTCGCAGAAAGCCATCCGGTTTTGAAGACGTTTTTAGAGAAGGAGCTACAGACAAAGGAACAGATTTTAAAGCAACTTTCCGAAAAGTCGGGAGAGGATATCTTGCGGCGAAAGGAAGAGCTTTACAATGATATTTTACTTGTAAGACAGGCGCTTGGCGTCTATTTCTAGAAAGGAATACATATGCTTTGTAGGGATGTCATAAAAAAGATAGAGGATGTATACCCAAAGACAGCAGCGCTGGAATGGGATAATGTCGGACTTTTAGTGGGGAGAAGCGAGAAGGAAGTAAGGGGGATTTATGTGGCTTTGGATGCGACGGACGAGGTGATTGATGCTGCCATCGCATGCGGCGCAGACTTACTTGTGACGCATCACCCACTGATTTTTTCTCCGCTGAAGCGAATCACAGATGAAGCGTTTGTTGGAGAAAGAGTTTTGAAATTGTTGCAGGCGGATATTACCTATTATGCGATACATACTAACTACGATGTGCTTGGTATGGCAGATTTGTCTGCTGCGCTTTTGGACTTACAGGATACGGAGGCACTGGAAGTGACGGGTTTGTCTGCGGAAGACGGAAAGACAGAGATAGGCATTGGAAGAGTTGGTATGCTGGTAGAAGAGCAGACTTTGGGAAATTGCTGTGCGTTAGTGAAGCAAGCATTTGCACTTCCAAATGTGAAGGTGTTTGGCTCGCTGGGGCAGAAGGTGCAGAGAATTGCTGTTTCACCGGGTTCCGGCAAGCATATGGCAGAGTTTGCGCTTGCAAAGGGCGCGGATGTGCTGGTTACTGGCGATATTGACCACCACGAGGGGATTGATGCGGTGGCGCAGGGCCTTGCCATCATTGACGCAGGGCATTATGGCTTGGAGCATATTTTTATCGCAGATATGAGTGTGTGGCTTGCTGAGAATATCGAAGGTGTGCAGGTGATGAAGGAAGATATCAGGCATCCGTTTATGGTGTTATAGAAGAAGCTATAGTAGGAAAGTGAGGACTGCGTATGGAAACAAAGATGTGTTGTGTACAGGTGGGAGAAGAAAAAAAGTGTTATCCGGAAGGAACGAGTCTTGCAGCGATTGCAGCGGACTTCCAGAAGAATTATAGCTATCCGATTGTGCTTGCCTGTGAGAACTATCGGCTGATGGAATTGCATAAGCAAATCCAAGAAGATTGCACAATTCAATTTTATACAATCGGTGATACGCAGGGGATAAAGACCTACCGGAGAAGCTTGTGTTTCTTGTTGGTAAAGGCAATTCATGACGTATGCAAGCACAACAAAGAATGCAAGGTCTTTATTGATTTTTCACTAGGCGAGGGCTATTATTGTACCTTCCACTGCGATGGCTATCTACTTAATCAGGAGTTCTTGGATTGTGTAAAGGCGAGGATGCGGGAGATGGTAGATGCAGCCGTGCCGATTCACAAACGCGCAGTCGGCACGAACGATGCGCTGAAATTGTTTCGCGAATATGGTATGCACGATAAGGAGAAGCTTTTTAGCTTTCGCCGTGTTTCGAAAGTGAATCTGTATTCGATGAATGAGTTCGAGGACTATTTCTATGGCTATATGGTGCCGGACGCATCGTATTTAAAATGGTTTGATTTATGTTTGTATGATGAGGGATTTATTCTCCAGATGCCGGAGGCGAAAGCACCGACGGTAGTACCGCCATTTAAACCGATTAACCGACTTTTTGAGGTGCAGGCCGAATCCAGCAAATGGGGAAATATGCTTGGTGTGGAGACGGTAGGTGACTTGAATGAGGTTGTGACAAAGGGCGAAATTCAACAGATGATACTGGTGCAAGAAGCATTACAAGAGAAGAAGCTTGCAGAGATTGCACAGCAGATTGTTGAGCGCCCGCATGTCAAGTTTATACTGGTAGCGGGTCCGTCTTCTTCTGGGAAGACGACGTTTTCCCATCGCTTATCGGTACAGCTTCGTGCAAGCGGTCTGATTCCGCATCCGATTGCCGTAGATAATTATTTTGTCAATCGAGAAGATACACCGCGAGATGAGGATGGCAAATACAATTACGAGTGCTTAGGTGCGATTGATATCGAGAAATTCAATCAGGATTTGACGGATTTGCTTGCCGGGAATGAGATTGAATTACCGGAGTTTAATTTTAAAAAAGGGTGCCGCGAGTATCATGGAAATATGTTGAAGCTTGGGGCGCAGGATGTGCTCGTCATTGAGGGGATTCACTGCTTGAATGATGCTTTGACTTATCAGCTTCCGAAGGAGAATAAGTTTAAGATTTATATCAGTGCATTGACACAGCTTAATATTGATGAGCACAATCGTATTCCGAGTACGGATGGCCGTTTGCTTCGACGTATGGTGCGTGATGCGAGAACGCGTGGCACCAGTGCAAGAGAGACCATTGCGATGTGGCCATCGGTGCGACGAGGTGAGGAGGAGAATATCTTTCCGTATCAGGAGGATGCGGACGTCATGTTCAATTCTGCCTTGATTTACGAGCTTGCAGTGCTTAAGCAGTATGCAGAACCGGTGCTGTTTGGCATTGAGCGTGATTGTGAGGAATATATTGAGGCAAAGCGTTTGCTTAAGTTCTTGGATTACTTTGTGGGTGTTGGAAGTGAACAGGTGCCGACAAACTCACTTTTGAAGGAATTTATCGGCGGCGGATGTTTTCAGATATAAGTAGAAGAAGTCTTGCAAATTAGTCCAAACAAGACTACAATAAATGTTGAGAAACAGAACATTTTTGTGTGAGGTGGACGATGAAGAAGAGCAAGGTGCAGGAGTTCTTTGAATTGCAGGAGATGGATCATATTGAATTTTGTCGAAGATATCTGGCGGATTTGACAGAGGAAGAGATGGAGCGCTTTTTGGAGGCGAATCCAGATTTTGGACTGGAGGAGTATGAAGATATATAGGGGAATCGCGGTTGGCGATTTCCCTTTTACATTGAGAGAAGTTTTGTTTGCTAGGAAAGGATTTCTAAAAATGAATAAAATATTATTTGTATGTCACGGCAGACCCTGGGGAGGTATTGTAAACGGGGATAAGGTGTGATTTATCGGTGCAAACACACTGGTTGATGAGGTGGTGGACTACTAATTCGTTACTAAGGACTAAAGGGGTGTTGATTGATGTAATTAAACATTAGTCAATGCCTTTTTTTGTAATATTATGAGAGAGTTAAAAGAGAAGAAATTGAATATTGCAAAACTCAATTTTGCAATTGTTATTAGTTGTGTTTTGTGATACAATCAACTTATGTATATGTTGTATTTTGATATGTATATGGAGGTCTCAGAATGGTTGTTAGTTACAATAAACTGTGGAAAATTTTAGAAGAACGACAGATGTTAAAAACAGAGCTGGTAAAAGCGGCAAAAATTAGCACCAATGCCATGGCAAAGCTTGGTAAGAATGAAGATGTTCGTATGGGTATACTAATTAATATTTGTAAAACGTTGGATTGTAAAATCGATGATATTATTGAATACTAGATTATTAAAAAATGCGAAGCATAAAAATTTAATTGCACAAGAAAAAGCCAACAGATTGAGTGTATAATATAATAATCAATAATAATCTTACCACATTATATTATGGCGAACTATATTGGGAGGAATTATATATGGCGTTCGATTTTGGAAATGCAAACGAAGCACAAAGAAGTGCAATATCGACAACCGATGGTCCGTTGCTTATTATTGCGGGTCCTGGTACAGGAAAAACTTATACGCTTGTTAAACGTATTGTTTATCTTATAACTGAAAAAAATGTGCTCCCAGAAGAGATTATGATTGCAACATTTACGGAGAAAGCGGCAAAAGAGTTAATTACACGTATTACAAATGAACTCTATGCAATAGGCGTATCCGTTAATTTGAATGAAATGTATATTGGAACGTTTCACTCAATTTGTCTAAGAATCCTTAAAGACCACTTGGAATATACCAGAATTAAGAAGAACTACCGTATGCTGGATAGTTTTGACCAGCAGTATATGGTGTTTCAACGTATAAATAGATTTAGAAGTCTGCCACACTTTGAAGCTGTTTTTGAAAATAAGCAAGGGGCATGGAGGCAGGCTGGTGAAATCGTTAAATATGTAAATAATCTTGCAGAAGAACTTGTAGATGTTGAAGAAATGATGCAGGATTCAAATGAACAGATTGCAGCCGTGGCTAATATCATGGAGCAGTATAACATTCTTATGGAAGATGAGAATCTTATTGATTTTTCAAGCATCCAGACAGAGGCATATAAATTATTGATTGAACAGCCGGCAATACTGGAAGATATTCAGGAGAAAATTAAGTATGTAATGGTAGACGAATATCAAGATACGAACTATATACAGGAACTGTTGGTATTCTTGATTGCAGGAAAAAATAAAAATATCTGTGTAGTAGGAGATGATGATCAGGGATTGTATCGTTTCCGTGGTGCTACGATTAGAAATATTTTAGAATTTCCAGGTCATTTTGAAGAAGTAGAATGTAAACAGGTAAAACTTGTTACTAACTACCGTTCGGAGAGGCAGATAATAGATTTTTATAACAAATGGATGAGCACCACAGATGGTAGAGCATACGATTTTCTTTGGAAGAATTTTAGGTTTGACAAGAAGATTGTTCCACCAGAAGGTAAGCGTGAAGACAAAGTTTCTGTTATTAAGTGTTCGGGTCAGGAACTTGTGGATGATTGGTACGAGCAAGTCTATTCATTTATAAAACAGATGAAGAATAGCGGTGTTTTAACTGATTATAACCAGATTGCAGTACTATGTAGGTCGGTGAAGGGTGATAAAGTTACCGGAATGATAGAATACCTAGAAGAACACGATATCAAGGTATATTCACCGCGTTCAGAGATGTTTTTTGAGCGAAAAGAGATAAAGCAGGTCATCGGTTGTATGTTATTATGCTTCCCAGAATATATAAGGAAGTTGCAACAACGTGATTTCGCATTTGATTTTGAAAAACTGTATGAATATTACGATACGCAGTGTATTGCGGCGGCCAAGGAGCTTATCTTACAACATAGAGATACATTGGGTAAGTGGATAGCTGAGAAGATGCAGAAACATGCTAATATCAGGCGTGATAATGCAGATTATGCATTCACTGGACTTCTATATCAGATGTTACAGTT
>JAXJPN010000096.1:0-7182 GCA_036311625.1 Faecalimonas sp. | reverse complement strand
TCTCCAGACAGTCGGAAAGTGCACGAACCGTGTCCACTTCCGGGCTGAATCTCACAACACCCGTCTCATCGCAGGTAACCAACTCCCTGCTCTCATCTTCTAACAAGCGCTTGATTAGAGCCGACTCCGTAACATAACGTTCCGGAATCTGATTCTTCGTCAAGAAGCTCTGTGTATATTTCACCGGATACAAGAAGAAGCTCTTGTCTCGCTCGGAGTAAATCTCACTCTGCTCCATTGCTTCCAAAAGAGTCGCTGCTTCTGTCGCATCTAAGATGCCGCAATCCAGAACCGCAACCTGTCCTTCCAGCATCAGCTGCAATGGGCGAACCACAACCTTCTCTCCCACAAAGGACATCAGATTGTAAGAGTGGTACATACCATCCTCTCTACGATTCTTACGAATCGTGTATTCCACATAACGAAGTGCCAATCGGAAAAACTCTAAAATCGTATCATAGGTACACGCCACTTTTTCCGAGAAGCCTTCTGCATATACCTTTTGTTTGTATCCGTCATAAATGTAACGACATTCCTTGAGCATGCTGTAACGCATTGCATCATCTACGGTATCTTGTTCTACTCGCTCTAAATACTTTTGCAAAATCTCTATGATTCCCGTCAGCCATTCACAGCTCTCCTTCGACATCGAAAGCCCCTGTCCTGCATAAGCGTCGCACAGCTCAATAACGGAAATTAAATAGTGTCGCAACTGACAGCTTGTAACAACAGAAAGTCCTGCACCTACGATGGCATTGTTTGCATCATTCCACTCTGCCTTCTGGGTATTCATCCACACACCACCGCCGACAACAAGGTTTGAAATCTTACCAAGCGCCTGCACAGCCAACTTCTCTGCAAAGGATACCAGGTACGGCATACCGTCCTTTGTTACTAATTTGTAATCCTCGCCGCCTGCTTTCACCGCTGCCTCCACGCGTTCATGACGTGTATCATTGAAGCGAATCGTCCACTTTGCATCCCTAACCATCTCTTCGAAGCTTGTCAGCTCATATGGCGAATCTGCATAGGTGAAGATGTCTCGTTCAAACAAGCTGCTCACACGCTCCGGCCAGAAACGGCGGAACCATTCCACCATACGAATCAGATAGATAATCTGATGGTCACTGGAGTATCCAAACGAAGTAAACGCTGCCATATCTGCAGGCGTCTCCCACTCAAATCCATACTTGTCAATCTTCAGCGGATTGAACGCGTCTGCTGTCGAGTTGTTCATAAACTTGACAATCGCATTCTCATAAAAATCCGGATAACTCATACAGAGCGCTTCCCAATTCTGGAAGACATCTCGCCAGTTCCCTTGGTAATAGTTAATCGGATTCCCTTCTTCGTCATTCAAAACGATGGAAAAGGTGTTCCAAGGACGCGATGGGTCTCCGTGTCTTCTGGAGAAGCTCACCGGAATATACTCCATACACAATCTGTACAAATCAAGCTTGTTATCCTGCTTCAAACGCTCTTTGAACGCCGGAATGGTCGCAATCTCTTTGAGTGTTTCCAAATAGGCTTTATTGTCTTGATAAATGTTCTTGTTCTTTTTCTTCACGAAATAAAGGAAATCTGCAAAATCCAAATCATAACCGTGAATAAACATACCACCACGCATATCATTGTACATCACGCAGCTCAGGTGATGTGCATACGCCGTCTTGTCGCCGGTAAGCTGCATACCGTCTGTCATTCCCACGATGTTGTAAAGCAGCTCCTCAGATGCTTTGATGTCCTCCTCCAACGGCAAGGCATCAATGTCTCGGCACATCTCGGCAATCTGACTGTGGGTCACGCCGATGTCGCCGACAACCGTCCATTCTTTCTTTGTGTCCTTTGCGAAATCTACCGCAAAATTCATCAGGTAACCGCAACGTTCGCCAATGTAATCCTCTGTGTAACGCAATTCCTTGCCTTGCGCGAAGTCTTGCAGGGCATCCTCGTAGTAATACACCTTGCGCTCAAAATCCGCCCGATTCCAGAAGAAGGTCGCCTTTAAAATCTCCTTTGCTTCCGGTCTGTCTGCAAATGCCGAGGTCAGTGCAAATACCGTTGTGCCCTTTGCGTCCGCCATCTCTGCTCTCTTATATCCATCCACCATCGCGCTGACATCTCGCTGCATCTCCGCAGCTACTCCATATGGCAGGATATTCATAACGCCATCCAGCACCTCTGCACCAAGCGCCTCGCCCTGGCTTGTCAGGCTTGCAGTACGCACAAAGCCGTAGCGGTTGCTTGTGCGCCATTCGTAGCGGAAGGTCAGACCTAACGTATGATTAATCTCTTCAAAAATCACCGAGTTCCCCAGCACACTCTTGTACAAATTCCGCTCTGTCTCATACGCCTGTATCAAAGCCGTATCGAACGGTTGCCACATACAACTCTTGTCCGGAAAATTAACACGCACCAAAGTCTTTGAGCCGGTGTCTGTCCCGTGATGCATCACATCCTCTACCACATACGGGAAAATGGACTGGTCACTGTTGCATCGCCCTGCTGTCACCGTCCCATAAGTCGACAAATGAATCCACAGATCACTGCTGGTTGCAAGTGTGAATAAAAATGGTTTCATCTTTGTGAAATCCGTAATTCGATAATACTCTTTCCCGCCTATTATGTAAAAGCTATCCCTTGCTGTGCTCATCTCATCTTCATCTCCTTTATTGTATTTTTTCATAAGTATATTAAACCACCCTTAGCACTCCCAAAGCAATCACCATATGTTGCTTAATACTTACCAAATGTTGCCAATTCACACAAGACATATTGTCATTTTGTGTCTATAATGCTACAATCTCCACAAAAAGAAGGGGCTGTTTTCTATGTTTGATTACGAATCATCACGTTTTTTCACAACTTCTCTGGCGCACCTGACAAATCCATACATTTATCTCGTACACCTGGGTTGGGAAAAGTGTATGCCAAAATACCAGTATACAAATTGCCGTGATTTTTATTTGATACATTTCGTGCGTTCCGGAAGGGGGCGCCTGCAAATCGACGGACACACTTATACGCTGACTGCAAACGATGCTTTTTTGATTCGTCCAAACCAGCTCGCGGTATATACCGCAGATGAGATTACACCCTGGGAATACTACTACTTTGCTTTTGCCGGAGACATGGTCGCCAACTTGATAGAGCGGACGCATTTCCAGAATCAAAATATATTCTGTACTTTGCCGGACAGCACACTGTATGAGCGCATTATAGAAGCCGCTTCAAACATTTACAATTCTGACAACGCACCGGATATCTGTGCATTGGAGCACTTGTTCGGTTTTTTAGAGCTGCTTGCCGCGCCTTCTTCCATACCGGAAATTCCAACTGCGTCAAAAGCACCTTCCCCTTCCGAGAAGCTTTTTTCCTCGGTGCAGGAATATATGCAGCTCAATTACTTTCGACCTATACAGATTGCGGATATATGCAAAAGCACAAACATCAGTCGCAGCTATCTTTTTCGCATTTTTAAGAAATACGCAAATACCAATGTGGAGGACTACTTGATATCCCTGCGGATTCAACACGCAAAGCGTTTGCTCACGGCAACTGATTTTTCCGTAGCCACCATCGCAAATCTCGTCGGATATCCAAACATCACTTCGTTTTATCGAGTGTTCAAGCGAATCGAGAAGAAGACTCCCAATGAGTGGCGCAAGTTACGAAAGGATTTCATTTCAAAGAATAAAAACGGTTCTATCTCTGAACACTTATAAGACAAGGAGGTGTCGCATATGTATAAGCCGGAGACAATGCCTACGTTTCACAACATCTTAACCAAAGGCAACAACCCGTATATCTGCCTGCTACTGATTGGCTGGCGCAAATGTGAACCGGGCGCCGAATTCGCCGTACATGACAAGGAGTATCACGTTTATTCCGTCCTTTCAGGAACGGGCGTTTTGAATCTTGACGGACACAGTTATACGCTCTCTGCCAACGATACTTTTTTAGTGCGTCCGAATCAGCTTGCACTCTACACAGCCGATATGCAGGACCCTTGGGAGTACAGCTTTTTTTCGTTTTCCGGAAGGATGGCGAATGATTTGATTCAGCGAAGCTGTTTTTCCGAGTCTTCTGTCTGCAAGCTACCGAACACAGCGTTTGCTGATGAGGTAAAGTCAGCAGCCATAAAGATTTATGAGCAAGATGCGCTTGCTGACCTGCGTGGTTTAAAGTATCTGTTCCGTCTTCTTAATTTTTTAATTCCTAGTTCCCCGCAGCTTACGGAGACCGACAAAGCACAGCGACTTCTTTCGCCACAGGAGCAAAGCTTTTCCAACGTACAGGAATATATTCATTTGAACTACCACAAACCGATTCAAATCTCGGATGTATGTAAGGAACTGAATATCAGCCGCAGCTATTTATTTCGACTTTTCAAAAAATATGCCAATTGCAGTGTGGAGGAATATATACTCTCCTTGCGCATCGGACGTGCAAAGCATTATCTAAGCGCAACGAACTTTCCGATTTCTGATATCGCAAATATGGTCGGTTATTTAATCCCCGCGTCTTTCTACCGTATGTTCAAGCGAATTGAGGGAATCACACCAAACGAATATCGCGCCTTACACAGCGAAAAGAAATAAAAAGCACAAAATCCTGAAGCGGCCTACATGGCTACTTCAGGATTCTTATTTTGTCTATTCTTCCTCCTCATATGGAAACTACCCAATCACAACCTGCACTTGATGCACCTTGCCATCTGTAAAGAATGGCAAAAGATTCCCCTCGATTGCCTTTCCATCCACTGTGATGGAAAGCGCGCCATTGTACGCATTCTGCGTATAAGTAATATCATATGTACAACCGCGGAACATACGATGCACGGAAGCTGTCTTCCAAGCACTTGGCATCGCCGGATTGATACGCAATCCGTCATAGTCAGCCTGTACACCAAGCATATATTCTACAACACCTCGAAGCAGCCATCCACAAGTACCGGTAATCCAGTGCATCGGTGCCTCGCCTACGCGCGACGGCGCTTCTGGTCCCAAATACATATTGGAAATCGCATACGGCTCCATACCGGATTTCTCGGAAGGATTGAGTGGGTTCGTCGGCAACATGTAGTTCACTGTCTTTAACGCCTCATCGCCACGTCCAAGCAGACAGTCTGCCACAATCTTAAATGCACAGCCATGATTGTATACGGAACCATTCTCATAACAGCCCGGCACGAAATAAGAAGCACGGCCAATGTGATCATCGCCGATTCGATGTGGCGATGCAATCTGCACGTAACCATAATCGCACTGCATATTGTCTTCCACATAATCCATCAAAACTTGCAGTTCCTCTTGTGGTAATACTTCTGCAAGCACAGCCCATGTCTGCGGATTGAGATATGAGTTTCCATCTACTGCTTCATATGAACCAACTTTTTCGCCATAATCATTAATGCCGTAAATGAAGTGGTCTTTCTCCCAACCATAGCGACGGATATTCTCAAGCATCGTCTCGCGCTTTGCACGAATATCTGCGGCGATATCTGATTTTCCAATCTTTTCCAATAGCTCTGCAAGCTCTAAGGTACACTTGCAACTTGCCTGTGCGAGCCATACACTTTCTCCACGCAGCTGTGTACCACAGTTGTTGAGTGAGTCATTCCAGTCACATTCTCCCCAAAGGGTCAGCCCGTGCTCTCCCACCGTCTCCAACAAGAAGGAAGCTGCGCGCAACAAGTGATCCAGCACGCTTCCGCGCTCATCACATTCAAAATATGCTTTGTCAACGTCCAAGATTGAGTAGTCACCGCTCTCCTTGATATACTGGCAAACTGCGCTAATCATCCAGCTTGAACAGTCATGTGCCAAATGACGAACCACCGGAACCATTGCACGCATAATGTTTCCATTCGGGCGCACATAATCCATCGCAAACAAAATCTTTTCTCTGGAAACCTCTGCATCCAACTGCACAAAACCGGTAACATCCTGCATCGTATCGCGTGAGCCAACCATGTAGCCACGTGCCCAAGTCTTTCCAAAATCAATCTGGCGCTTCAACCAAATATTTACAAAACGGTCAATCGTCTCATCGCCTGTGCAGATACTCAAGCGGTCGTCATACTGATTTGCGCGGTTCTGCAGCTCCAAACGATTCGCAGCAAATGCCTCTGCAGAAAGCAAGCGCTCTTTTTCAGCAATCGCCATCTCTTTGTCCTTGGCAACACCAACCAATATGCGGATGGTCTTTTCTTCACCCGGATTCAGCACAACATTGTGGCGCAGAGCAAAAGTCTGGTCACCATCAAAACAGCTGCTACTGCTTGAAAGCTTTCCGCCATTCTCCAATGCAAGCGGATGCGCATAGGAGTTGTAATAGCCGACAAAACGATCTTTTGCAATCTCGTACTCTGCAACCGGATAATCAGACACCATATAGCAATCGGTGTATTCCGTCTCAAACTGGAAACCTTCTTCTGGACAAAAAAGTCCACCCAGCTCCTCATCAAAGTCCGTAGATACATAAGCCCAGTGTGTACTGTAACATACCGCAAGGTGTGCCATCGGATATACAGACAAGTCCTTCTTCTCTGCACTATTGTTCTTCAATTTGATCTCCCAACACTCCACACGACCTTCTATCGGCGCAAAAAGGGTATACTCTACATCCAGACCTTTATACGTTGAACAAACAGTCGTATACCCCTGTCCCACGTGCGACTCCCAGCGCGCAAATGGCAGCTTGTCATAGTTGCGGTTGGCAGCATAATATGTATGGTCAGAATTGTCCATAATGTAAATCAATCGGTTATCATCATCTACATACAATTCACGACGGAAACGATTCTCGTCAAAAACCGAGTTCAAGCCGAAACCAAATTGGTTCACATCAAGCATAATCATCTCGTTCCACAAATAATTCATAAGTGGTCTTTTCGTGTATGGATTGGTAATCACATACTCCTTTTTTTCATCTACAAAGTATCCAATACTCATAAACTTCCTCCTACTTCTGCAAATTGTATACAAACTTTCATGGTCTGATTATAACAAACAATTTGTTCTTATATAATCGCCGGATGTTGCAAGATATTTGCAAATCGTCCATATTTTTGCACAAAAAGAGCGATAGATAATTTCTTATCTATCGCCTCTGCCATCTTCTTTAATCTGCCGTTCGATCGTATATACCGGCAGTCCTACATCCTGGAATCCATCATAC
>JAXJPN010000095.1:0-11449 GCA_036311625.1 Faecalimonas sp. | reverse complement strand
GTCCACCACTGCGTCGAGGACACCGGAATTGTGCTCGGACAGGCCATCAAGGAGGCACTTGGGGATAAAAAGGGCATTCGGAGATTTGGTGATTGTATCATACCGATGGACGATGCGCTTGCACTCTGTGCCATTGATTTGTCGGGCAGACCGTATTTGAATTTCCATGCAGACTTTACGGAAGAGAAGGTTGGAGATTTCAACTCTGAGATGTTCCGCGAGTTTTTCTATGCGCTCTCCTATAGCGCAGCGATGAATCTGCATCTGAAGATTATGGATGGCGGCAATAATCACCATATGGCAGAAGCTTTGTTTAAGGCCTTTGGTAAGGCACTGGATATGGCAACTTCGGAAGAGCCGCGTATGAAAGAGGTATGGTCAACGAAAGGAAGTTTAGCATAATGAATTATAAGAAATTGTTTCCAAGCATCTTTATTCAAGATGGGAAGGCGGTCAAATGGTTTGACAATTTTGAGGTGCTTTCTGAGGATGTTGTGGGATTGGCAAAAAAATATGGAAATCTTGGAGCAGACGGATTGATTGTATTTGATTTGTCTACTACGGATAAGGATCACGACAACGCAATTGATTTGATGAAAAAGATTTGTCGTGCTGTTCGCATTCCGATGATTGCAGGCGGCAATATTCGAAGACAGGAAGATGTCAAAAAGATTTTGTATGCCGGAGCAAAGCAGGCGATTTTGAATCTTTCAAAGCCGGATGGCGTGGAACTATTAGAGGAGGTTTCTAACCGTTTCGGCAAGGAGAAGATTGCTGTGTCTCTGGATGATTTTGACCGTCTCTATAAGAGTCGAGCTCGGATTGAGCAGTTTGCGAGTCAGATTGTATTTTTGCATCGTCCGGATTTGGATTCTGTGATGAATACAACCAATGTTCCGACTATGATTTTGACAGATGTTTTGGAGAAGACGGAGATATATCGTATCTTAAAGTGCGAGGGCATTCAGGGCATTTCCGGAAGATTTGTCAGTCAAAAGGATTTGGATCTGACAGGCTTTAAAGAGAGCTGTGAGGAGCAGGGAATTGGTATGGCGAGTTTTGAAAGTATGATTTCTTTCTCTGAGTTCAAGCTGAATGCAGACGGCTTGATTCCGGTTATTGTACAGCATTATAAGACTGGTGAGGTTCTGATGCTTGCTTATATGAACGAAGCGGCGTTTGAGGCAACGATTGCTACCGGAAAGATGACCTATTACAGCAGAAGTCGGCAGGCGTTGTGGGTAAAGGGTGAGACCTCCGGACACTTTCAGTATGTGAAGTCGCTTACCATCGATTGCGATATGGACACCTTGCTGGCGAAGGTTGACCAAGTGGGTGTTGCTTGTCACACGGGGAATCCGACTTGCTTTTTCCAGCCGCTTGTAGGCGACGAGGAAGATGAGAAAAATCCATTACAGGTATTTGAGAGTGTCTATGAGACTATCTTAGATCGTAAGCAGAATCCAAAAGAGGGTTCTTATACCAATTATCTTTTTGACAAGGGAATCGATAAGATTTTAAAGAAGGTTGGAGAGGAAGCAACGGAGCTGGTAATCGCTGCGAAGAATCCAAATCCAGAGGAAATCAAATATGAGTTATCTGATTTCTTGTATCATGCGATGGTGCTTATGGTAGAGCGTGGTGTGACTTGGGACGATATTACAAGAGAGTTGGCAGACCGCTAGTCTTCTAAAGGAATTACAGAGGGCATATACTATTGTTACATAGTATATGCTCTTTTTTGGAGGCTTATATGACAGAGACAGAAAAACGCAGGAGCGAATTGCTCGCACAGACGAGAGCGAGATACAGTGAAAAGTCGGCACCGCCAGCGATTCATCCACGCTATCAGAATGCATATTACAGCTTGTACCCAGAGGCAAGGGCCGAATCGGATGAAAAAAGAGGGAGCTTTGGGGTTCGGATGTTGCTTGCCGTTTTGTTGCTTGCACTCTTTGCATTGGCAGATTACCGGAAGATGGATGAGGTGGAATTGGTGACAAAGGAGATTGCGCGGGAGCACACGGCATTGGTTGACTTCACTTTCTTGGACTGATATAATGTACGGGAGTGTGCGTTTGCAACTCGAAAGGAGTACGACATTGAGAAAATTAGCGTTATCAGATGATATTTTGATGCAGATAGAGAAGCCTGCACGTTACATAGGAAACGAAGTCAATTCTGTGATGAAGGACAAGGAAGAGGTGGATATTCGTTTTGCTTTTGTATTCCCAGATGTATACGAAATCGGGATGTCCCATTTGGGCATTCAGATTCTGTATGATATGTTGAATCGCCGGGAGGATATTTGGTGTGAACGTGTGTATTCACCTTGGATTGATTTAGACAAAATTATGCGCGAGCAGAAGATTCCTCTCTTTGCGCTGGAATCACAGGATGCGATTAAAGACTTCGATTTTATCGGAATTACGATTCAATATGAGATGTGTTATACGAATATACTGCAGGTACTGGACTTGGCACAGATTCCGCTTTTGGCAAAGGACAGAACAGAGGAACACCCGATTGTCATTGGAGGAGGTCCTTGTACCTACAATCCAGAGCCGTTGGCTGAGTTCTTTGATTTGTTTTACATTGGTGAAGGCGAGACGCAGTATTATGCGTTGATGGATTGTTATAAGGAATGGAAGAAGTCAGGCAAATCAAAAAAAGAATTTTTAGAAATGGCAGCTGAGCTTCCGGGTATTTATGTGCCTGCATTTTATGAAGCAAGCTATGATGAAGAGGGGATGCTGACAGCATTTACGCCGAACAACCCACATGCAAAGCCTGTGATTGAAAAGCAGATGGTGATGGATGTGTCAGATACCTATTACCCGGAGAAGCCGGTGGTGCCTTTTATTAAGGCGACACAGGACCGTATTGTTCTGGAAATCCAGCGTGGCTGTATTCGCGGCTGTCGTTTCTGTCAGGCAGGGATGGTATATCGCCCGACCCGTGAGCGCGATGTGGAGATGTTGAAAAAATATGCCTACCAGATGCTGAAGAATACCGGACATGAAGAGATTTCTCTGAGTTCGCTTAGCTCCAGTGATTATTCGCAGTTGGAAGAACTGGTGACCTTTTTGATTGAAGAATTCAAGGGCAAGGGAATTAACATTTCTCTGCCTTCCTTGCGAATTGATGCATTCTCTTTGGATGTGATGGGGAAGGTACAGGATGTTCGAAAGAGCAGCTTGACCTTTGCACCGGAGGCAGGCTCACAAAGATTGCGCGATGTGATAAATAAGGGACTCACGGAAGAGATTATCCTAGAAGGTGCAGGACAAGCCTTTGAGGGCGGCTGGAGTCGTGTGAAGCTGTATTTTATGCTGGGACTTCCAACAGAGACAGAAGAGGATATGAAAGCGATTGCACATCTGGCTGAAAAGGTGGCAAAGCGTTACTATGAGATTCCGAAGGACCAGCGGAATGGCAAATGTCAGATTGTATCGAGTACGTCTTTTTTTATTCCAAAGCCATTTACGCCATTGCAGTGGGCGAGTATGTTGAACCGTGAGGATTATATTGCGAAAGCGAATGTGGTTAATCACGAGATGAAGGCGCAACTGAATCATAAGAGCTTGAAATACAATTGGCACGAAGCCGATGTGACGATTTTAGAAGGCGTGTTTGCGCGCGGTGACAGACGTGTGAGTAGGGCGATATTAGAGGCTTACAAGCTTGGTTGCCTATATGATTCTTGGGGCGAGCATTTTGATTATGAAAAGTGGATGCAGGCGTTTGAGACGGCTGGGGTTGACATTGGATTCTACAACCTCAGACAGCGTGATTTGGACGAGCTTCTGCCTTGGGATTTTATCAATATCGGTGTGAGTAAGAATTTCCTGAAACGCGAGTGGAAGAATGCGATGGAAGGAAAGGTCACGCCAAACTGCCGTATGCAGTGTGCAGGCTGTGGAATGGCAAGCTATGGAGGAGGTGTGTGCATTGAAAGCAAGAATTAAATTTCGAAAGTTCGGTGCGATGAAATTCATCGGACACCTCGACATTATGCGCTTTTTTCAAAAGGTGATGCGACGTGCCGATATTCCGATTGCATTTACCGGCGGTTACAGTCCGCATATGATTATGTCTTTTGCAAATCCACTGGGTGTGGGGCTTACCAGTGACGGTGAGTATTTTGATATTGAATTGACAGAAGAGCTGGATATGCAGGCAGCGGTGAACAGGATGAATGCTGTGTCAGTGGAAGGAATTGAGATTGTAAATATGGTTCCGATTTCCGATGATAAGAAGCGGACAGGTATGTCAATTGTGGCAGCGGCAGACTATTTGTCAGGCCTGAAAAAAGGCAGCTTTCCAAAAGACTGGAAGGAAAAGGCGGAAGACTTCTTGACACAGGAAGAAATTAAGATTGTAAAGAAGACCAAGAAAAGTGAGAAAGAAGTCGATATCAAACCATTGATTTATCGCTTTGAGCTTCGAGGTGAAGATGTATATATGCAGCTTGCAACCGGCAGTGTGGAGAATTTAAAGCCGGAGGTTGTGATGTGTGCATTGTGCCAATATTTAGGCGTTGATACAGAACGTGTTGCTTTTTGGCATCACCGCTTGGATGTGTATGCAGAGATTGGCGAGAAGGAATTTGCAAGTTTAGATAAAGTGTGGTAGGAAGATGAACCGGAAGCTGGTAATTACAAAATTAGATAATCACATATTGACAAGCATCCTAGAAGATGAAGAAGTTGTTGAGCTTCATTGTAGTAAGACCGGTGAAGAGAAGACAACAATGCTTGGGAATATTTATGTAGGCAAGGTAAAGAACATCGTCTCCAATATCGGAGCGGCGTTTATCGAGATTGCAGACGGAAAGGAATGTTACTATGCAATCGAAGAAAATAAGACGCCGATTTTCACACATAAGATAGGAAAGAAGCCACTGTGTATTGGGGATGAACTTTTGGTGCAGGTCTCAAAAGAAGCGGTCAAGACCAAAGTGCCGACTGTCAGCAGCAAGTTGGAACTGAGTGGGAAATATGCGGTATTGACAAGTGGAGATACCCGTATTGGTGCGTCTGGGAAGCTTCCAAAGGCAGAACGTGAGCGATTGATTCAGATTGCGAAGAAATTTGAGAATGCATCCTATGGTATCATTGTGCGCACCAATGCGAAGGATGTTTCAGAAGAAGTCTTGTGTGCAGAGATTTCTGCTTTGGTGGCAGAATATGAAGCGATTCTCATAGCAGGAAAGACACGCGTGTGTTATTCTTGTCTGAAGGCAGCACCAAAGCCCTATTTGGCAGAGCTGAAGAATGTATACCAAGATGGCTTGACAGAGATTGTCGTTGAGGATTTGGAGATTCACAAAGAAGTGAAAGATTTTTTAGAGATGAATCAACCAGAAGATATACAGAAGCTGCGTTTATACAAAGATGCACTTTTGCCATTGCATAAGCTTTACTGCATAGAAAAGCAGGTGGAAGATGCCTTGAAAGAGTGTGTGTGGATGAAATCCGGTGCATATTTGGTAATTCAACACACGGAAGCGCTGACGGTAATCGATGTAAATACGGGCAAAAGTATTGACAAAAAGAGACAAGAAAGCGTATACTTCAAGATTGATATGGAAGCTGCAAAAGAGGTCGCAAAGCAGATTCGTCTGCGCAATTTATCGGGAATCATTTTGATTGATTTTATCAATCTTTCGGATTCTGCGCGCACAGAGGAGTTGTTAGCGTATCTGGAGCGTGAGCTTTCTAAAGACCCGATTGCGACAACGCTTGTGGATATGACCAAATTGCAATTGGTGGAAGTGACGAGAAAGAAGATTCGAAAGCCTTTCTATGAGGCTTTCCGCGAATAGAGGAGGGGAAAAGGAATGAAAAAAGTAGTAAAGTTTGGAGGAAGTTCTCTGGCAAGTGCAGAACAATTCCAAAAGGTCGGCGCGATTATTCGCGCAGAAGAAGGAAGACGTTATGTGGTACCTTCTGCACCGGGTAAGCGTTTTTCGGCAGATACAAAGGTGACAGATATGCTCTACAAGTGCTATGCGCTTGCGAGTGAGGGAAGACCATTTCAGAACGAGCTGCATGCAATTCAAGCGAGATATCAGGAGATTATCGATGGTTTGCAGTTGCAGGTCTCTTTAGATGATGAGTTTGCAGTTATCCGAGAACAGTTCGAAAAGAAGGCGGGAGAAGACTATGCAGCTTCACGTGGGGAATATTTGAACGGGATTCTGATGGCGAATTATCTAGGATATACCTTTATTGATGCGGCTGAAGTAATCTTCTTTAATGAGAAGGGTATCTATGACGAAAAGAAGACCAACAAAGTCTTGGAGAAGCGTTTGAAGGAAGTGGAGACGGCAGTGATTCCGGGCTTCTATGGAAGCATGCCGGATGGCAGTGTAAAGACTTTCTCGCGTGGTGGATCAGACCTTACCGGTTCGATTGTCGCAAAGGCTGCAAAGGTGGATATGTATGAGAACTGGACAGATGTTTCCGGTTTCTTGATTGCAGATCCGCGTATTATTAACAATCCGAAGGCGATTGAAGCGATTACATACCGTGAGCTTCGTGAGCTTTCTTATATGGGAGCAACCGTACTTCATGAGGATGCAATTTTCCCGATTCGCAAAGAGGGAATCCCGATCAATATTAAGAACACAAACGCACCGGAAGATGCCGGCACTTTGATTGTTGAGGCGACTTGCAGACATCCGAAATATACGATTACCGGAATTGCCGGTAAGCAAGGGTTTGCATCAATTACGATTGAAAAAGCGATGATGAACTCTCAAATTGGTTTCTGTCGCAAGGTTTTGCAAGTGTTTGAAGACAATGGCATCTCGATTGAGCATATGCCTTCTGGAATTGACACGATGACTGTTCTGGTACATCAGTCAGAATTCGAGGAAAAAGAGCAGAAGGTGATTGCAAGTATTCACCAAGCAGTCGAGCCGGATTCGATTGAATTGGAGTCAGACTTGGCTTTGATTGCCATTGTAGGACGCGGTATGAAGTCAAAACGCGGTACATCTGGACGTATCTTTTCAGCACTTGCACATGCGCATGTGAATGTAAAGATGATTGATCAGGGCTCGAGTGAGCTCAATGTTGTGGTTGGTGTGCGCAATCATGATTTTGCAAATGCAATCCGCGCATTGTATGATATCTTTGTGACAACAAGATTATAGGCAGAAAGAAGGAATTGGAATGATAGATTTTCATACACATATTTTCCCGGAACAGATTGCAGAGAGAACGATATCACATCTCGCAGGCATTATTCAAAAGCAGCCATCTACGGACGGAATGAAAGACGGACTTCTCGCTTCGATGGATGCGTCGGGAATTGCCTGTTCTGTGGTACTTCCGGTCGTGACAAAGCCTTCCCAATTTGATTCTGTAAATCGTTACGCCGCCCAGTTTCAAGACGGGCGGCTGATTTCGTTTGGCGGAATTCATCCAGATGATGCAGATTACAAGGCAAAGCTTCGCTTTTTAAAAGAGCAGGGATTTCGCGGAATTAAGTTTCATCCAGATTATCAGGAAGTGTATTTTAACGATATTCGTTTCAAACGCATCGTGGAATGCGCGACAGAGTTAGATTTGATTGTGTCCGTACATGCCGGCATTGATCCGCTTAGTCCTAAGGATGTGCACTGCACACCGCAGATGGCTGCGGAATTGATTGCAGATGTGGCACCGACAAAGCTAGTGCTGGCTCATTTGGGCGGGCACCTGATGTATGACGATGTAGAGCGCTATCTTGTTGGAAAGCATGTATATTTTGATACGGGGGTTATGTTAGATACCATAGATGAGACACAGCTTATGCGTATTGTGCGTACGCATGGAGCAGACCATATTTTGTTTGGTACGGATGCGCCTTGGGCCGGACAGAAAGCTTATGTTAAAAGAATGCAGGAGCTTCCGTTTACAGAGGAAGAGAGAAGCTTGATATTTGAAGAAAATGCGAAACAACTTTTGGGTATATAAAAGAGGATAAAGTGATGAAAGAAAAGAAAAACGCAAAAAGACTGCTCGGATTGTTCGCAATGTTTCCATTTATTGTAATTGGTGCTGTATGTGGTTTTTTGTTTACCATTATTGCGGAGGAAATTGCGATGGAGAACCTGAGCTTTTCGCAAAGAATATTTGCTTTGGCGCTAGAACTTCTTGTTTTTTACCTTGTATTTTTCTTAGAATTAGTTATACATGAGTGCGGACACCTAGTATTTGGTCTATTAACCGGGTACAAGTTTTCGTCGATTCGTTTTGGAAGTTGGATGTGGGTAAGAACAGAGGGGAAGACCAAGTGCAAACGTTTGTCGCTTGCAGGAACCGGCGGACAATGTCTGCTTTGCCCACCAGATATGGTGGATGGCAAGGTTCCTTATGTTCTTTACAATCTGGGCGGTTCCATACTTAATTTAGCATCTGCACTTATCTTTGCTGTGATTGGTTGGCTTGGAAGAAGTAATAGTATTTGGTTTGTTATATGTTTGATGTTTTGTGTGATTGGTGCAATCATTGGCTTAATGAATGGAATTCCGATCCGCTTCGGCATCGTTGATAACGATGGCTATAACGCTTTGTCATTAGGAAAGACACCGGCAGCACTAAGGGCTTTCTGGGTGCAGATGAAGGTGAATGAACAATTGACGAAGGGAATACGACTAAAAGATATGCCAGCAGAGTGGTTTGGAATGCCGACAAATGATGAGCTGAAAAACAGTATGGTAGCAGCGGTAGCTGTTCTGCGTGAAAATTACTTGATGGATATGCAGAAATTTGAAGAGGTAAAGGAAACAATTGACCATTTACGTGAGACGGATGCATCGCTTGTTGGTTTGCATCAAAATTTGCTTATCTGTGACCGCCTGTATTGTGAGTTGCTTGGGGATGCGAATCCTGAGGTGATAGAAATGCTTCTTACAAAAGAGCAGAAGCGTTTTATGCGTCAAATGAAAGCATTTCCATCGGTTATTCGTACAGAGTATGCAATTGCACTTTTGTATGAGAAAGATACGGCGAAGGCCGAAAAAATCAAGGCAGAATTTGAGAAGATAGCACCGAAGTATCCATATGCGAGTGATATCGAATGTGAGCGAGAGTTGATGGAAAGAGTGTTTACAGCTTCTTGACATCTACATAGCATATAAATGAGAAAGAAAGAAGGCGGCGATTATATGGGGGAATCAGAATCCCAAAAGTATTATGAAAAGATGACGAGGACACCCTTGACGAAATTGATTGTATCGCTTGGTATACCGACTACGATTTCGATGCTGGTAACTAACCTTTACAATATGGTAGATACATATTTCGTAGGTACTTTGGGAGAAAGTCAGCAGGCAGCGACAGGGATTCTGTTTACCTTACAAGCGATTATTCAAGCGGTTTCTTTTATGCTTGGGCAAGGCTCAGGAACTTTGGTATCAAAAGCTTTGGCAGAACAGAATGAGGAAGAAGCATCGCAATATGTTTCGACTGCATTTTTTACCGGTCTAGGAATCGGAACAGTAATTATGATTGGTGGTTTGGTGTTTTTAACCCCGTTGATGCGTTTGCTTGGCAGCACTGAGACGATTTTGCCATATGCGAAAGTATATGGTATGTGCGTCTTGGTGACAGCCCCAATTATGGTAGGCTCCTTCGTGTTAAACAACAATTTGCGTTATGAGGGAAAAGCATTTTATGCGATGATTGGTTTGGTGACCGGAAGCATCATCAACATTGTAGGAGATTATCTGTTGGTAATGGTATTTAAGCTGGGTGTCTTAGGTGCCGGTCTTGCCACAGCTGCTTCACAGTTAATTAGTTTTTGTATTTTATTATATTTCTTTCAAAAGATGGCGCAGAGTCATATTCGTCTACGTTATATGAGTAAAAATGTTCGAGTATACATGACGATTTCCAAAATCGGATTTCCGGCAGTGATTCGTCAGGGTCTCAGTTCTGTTTCCAGTGGTCTGCTGAATAATCTCACACGACCATATGGGGATGCAGCAATCGCAGCGATGAGTGTAGTAAATCGTTTCTCTGCGTTTGTGATGTGTGTCGGTTTGGGAATTGGGCAAGGCTTTCAACCGGTTGCTTCTTTTAACTATCAGGCTAAGGAATATAAGCGTGTGAAAAAAGGACTTCTTGTAACCATCGTGATTGGCTTTTGTTTTATCATTTGTCTGGCTGTTCCGGGATTTGTGTTTGCTGAACAGATTATTTATCTCTTCCAAAAAAGTGAGGAGGTAAAGGAAATTGGTGTGCTTGCTCTGCGGTGCTCTTGTATCGGAATTGTATTTTTGGCGTTTTCGGTGCCTGTCAATATGTTGTACCAGAGCATTCGAAAGGCTGGAATTTCTTCTTTCTTGTCCTTGCTTCGCTCGGGTCTGATGTTCATTCCGACTTTGCTTGTTACGACGTATTTTTGGGGAATTGCGGGTATTCAAATTTCTCAGCCGTTAGCGGATGTGCTCACCGGCTTAGTTAGCATTCCGTTCGTCATTGCATTTTTGCGAAAAAATGTGAAAGAATGTTGAAATTTGTTTGTAAACAGATTCTATATACAGTATAATACAAATATACTTATGAAAAAATGAGGAGGAAGTATTTATGGGAACAATTATTGGAATTATTATTGGGGTGTTAGTGGTTGTTTTATTGATAAAGTGCATTCGCATTGTACCACAAGCACAATGTTACGTCATTGAGTTTTTAGGAAGCTACAAGACAACATGGGAGAATGGTCTGCACATTAAGATTCCGGTTTTGGAGCGTATTTCAAAGAAAGTTTCGATGAAGGAGCAGGTGGCAGATTTTCCGCCACAGCCGGTTATCACAAAAGATAATGTTACGATGCAGATTGATACAGTTGTGTACTATAATATTTTTGATCCAAAGCTTTTTACCTATGGTGTGGAGAATCCGATTTTAGCGTTGGCGAATATTACAGCGACAACACTTCGTAATATCATTGGTGAGATGGAGCTTGATGAGACTTTGACATCCAGAGATACCATCAATGAAAAGATGCAGTTGATTTTGGATAAGGCGACTGATTCGTGGGGAATTAAGGTGAACCGCGTGGAATTGAAGAATATCGTTCCGCCGAAGGAGATCCAGGATGCGATGGAGAAGCAGATGAAAGCAGAGCGTGAGAGAAGGCAGACTCTCTTGGAAGCACAGGGACATAAAGAGGCAGTAACACTTCGCGCACAGGGTGATAAAGAAGCGCAGATTTTGAAGGCTGAGGCTGAGCGTGATGCGGCGATTGCAGTTGCAGAAGGTAAAGCCCGCTCTATCAAGCTTGTATATGAGGCAGAGGCAGATGGTATTCGGCAACTGAACGAAGCGAAAATGAGTGAGAATGTTCTGACCTTAAAGAAGCTGGATGCATTTAAAGCAGTGGCAGACGGTAGAGCTACGAAGATTATCATTCCGTCTGAATTAGCAGCATCTGCAAGCCAATTGCAATTTGT
>JAXJPN010000094.1:0-8126 GCA_036311625.1 Faecalimonas sp. | reverse complement strand
GTTTTCTGATACTTACATTCATCACAGCAAACAAACCTTTGATACGGGTCTGAATTTGAATTTATTACAGGAATTTACCTTTATTGCACTTGACATCTTTCGCAAAACCTATCAGAATAAAAATATGAGCAGGTGTATGACATGTATCGGGATATGGGGATGTTATGAGGCTATTTTCAAAAGAGTTGGAAGAGTTAGATAAGAATACGGTGCAGTATATGATTGATGAGATGCAAGAAGAGCTGAACGCGAAAGATAAAGAACTGGAATCGCAGAAAAATGAGTTAGAGGCGCAGCGGAAACTCATTGCTGAGTTAGAAGAGCAATTAAAAAATAAAGAATAGTTGATATGTTTGCTAAGAGGGATTTGTGATATGTGGTTTTGGTGGTTTATGCTTATATGTGATTCTTTGACTCCGCTCATAATGATTCTTTGCGGAAGAGGGATGTGGAAGCACTGTCCACAGAAAATAAACAGCGGGTATGGTTACAGAACAAAAATGTCGATGAAAAATATGGATACATGGAAATTTGCACATGAATATGCTGGCAAGTTGTGGTGGAGAGTCGGCTGGATTACCTTAGTTCTATCGCTTCTTGTTCATATACCGATATATGGAGCCTCAGAAGATACAATTGGGATTGTTGGCGCAATTCTAGTTAGCGTACAAGCGCTTGTTTTGTTTCTTTCAATCTTTCCTACGGAAAATGCGTTGAAGAAGACCTTTGATGAAGAGGGAAGGCATAGAGAAAGTGAGAGGTAAGATGTGGGAAACGTGCAGAATGGTTGCGATTTGGAGGCAACTTGTGTTATACTGAGAAAAATAGGACGAAAAGGAGGCAACTTATGCACGAGAGATTAACAGACCTTCGCTCGACGAAGAACCCAAAAGTGCGTATCAAGATACTGAAAGGACATTTTGCGACCAGCAACTCGCACATCAGTACATTCATTGATATGTCAACAGTAAAAACACGCCACAACAATTGTAGGGAGACGGCGAAAGAGTTGGCAAGGGAATATATGTATACAACGCCGGTAGATACGATTGTTTGTTTGGAAGAGACGGTGGCAATCGGAACATTTATGGCAGAACGTCTGGCAGATATGGATCAACATTCTCTCAGCAAGGGGAATAACATCTCCATTGTAAGTCCTGAGTATCACCAGAATGGTCAGATTTTGTTCCGTGACAATGTACAGCGTATGATTCGCGATAGTCGCGTGTTGATTTTGGCACCATCTATCACGACCGGTAAGTCTGTAAAGCGCGCGATTGAAGCAGTGCTTTATTATGGTGGGATTGTTTGTGGGATCTGTTCTGTGTTCAGTTCCATTCAGAAGATCAATGGTTTGGAAGTGAAGACAGTATTCACACAAAAGGATATTCCGGGATATCGCGCGTATGCACCGAGTGAATGTCCGATGTGTAAGGATGGCCAGAAGCTGGAGGCGATTGTGAACAGCTACGGTTATTCCAAATTATAAAGCATATAATAAATAACAATCAATGAAGGCTTGGCAGCATCGTGATGGATGCTGCCAAAAAAATGAAAAAGTATCATCTTTATAGAATCTTAATGTGCAATTCATAATCTTTATCCTTCCTTAAAATAGATACTTGTACAATGATAGTGAAAACAGATCTCTTTGAGGGAGGCGAGAAGAATGAGAGATATTCTTTTGGCTCTTATATTTCTTTTTACAGGACTATACGGATATGTTTTAATGGTAGGCGTAGATCGCTTTTTTGCGATTATTCGGACAGCAATCATTGAGAAAGAGGAGAAAAGAGATGACGATAGATAAATCGTTTTCAGGGACTACTGTCCCAACAGTAAAAAAATGGGCAATATCCATTCTTATATTAGCCTTATCAACTGGTTTGGGATTCGTGTTTCATATGCTGAATTTTACAGGTGCCAATACGATTACTGTCTACATATTAGGTGCACTTTTGACAGCACTGTTTACAAAAAATTATATCTGTAGTGTTGTATTTTCATTTGCAAGCGTTTTTTTATTTAACTTTCTATTCACAGAGCCACGTTTGTCATTGCTTGCATATGAATCGGGATATCCGGTTACATTTGCTATTATGCTAGCCGCTTCGCTCATTACAGGTACCCTTGCAAATCGACTGGCATCGAGTGCGCGCAGCTCAGCAAGTGCTGCCTACCGAACGGAGATTATGCTGGAGACTACACGTCTTTTGCAAGCGGCAGATAGTGAAGATGCGATGCTTACAATTTTGGCAGAACAAATTCGAAAGTTACTTGCAAGGGATGTGGTGGTGTATTCTGCGAGTGAGGATGTCTTAAAAGAGGGAGAGCTGTTTGAAGTCAAAAGTAACACAGAGGTTTTTGGTTTTATAGATATTCAGAGTGGCACGAAAAAACTGGAGGCATTTGAAAAAGAAATTTTGATTTCTCTATCGGGAGAGTGTGCTTTGGCAATTGAGAACAAACACAATGCAACAGCAAAGAGGAATGAACAGTTAAAAGCAAATCTACTTCGTTCTATTTCGCATGATTTAAGGACACCGCTCACGGCGATTTCTGGGAATGCAGAGAGTTTGTTGAAAAATTATGAGCATATTGGTGAGGGGAATAGACAACAACTGCTTACAGATATTTATGATGATTCTCAGTGGCTGATCAATCTCGTGGAGAATCTTTTATCAATCACTCGAATCAGCGATGGTAGAATGCAGTTAAATATGTCGCCACAGATTATTGACGACGTGGTAATTGAAGCACTTCGTCATATAAGCAGGAAGGCGGAGACGCACCATATTACGACAGAGTTAGAGGAAGGGCTGCTGCTTGCAGATATGGATGCGAGGTTGATTAGTCAAGTAATACTGAATCTTGTGGATAACGCAATAAAATATACACCGGCAGGTTCTAATATTAAAGTCAGAACGAAAAGAAGTGCTTCTCAGATTATGGTGAGTGTCGCAGATGACGGACCGGGAATTGCGGATGCAATCAAGCCGAAGGTGTTTGAGATGTTTTATATTGGTGAGAATAAGGTGGTTGATTGCCGAAGAAGCTTAGGACTTGGACTTTCGCTTTGCGAGTCTATTGTTACTGCGCACGGAGGAGAAATTTGGTTGACGGACAACGTGCCAAGTGGTTGTATATTTACTTTTACATTGAAAGCAAATGAGGTGAATTTAAATGAATAAACCAACAATATTAGTTGTAGAAGATGATGCACCAATTCGAAATTTAATTAGTATCACTTTGAAATCAAACGATTACAAATTTGTGATTGCAGCAAATGGTGAGTCTGCAATTATGCAGGCATCATCGCACAGCCCGGATATTGTGTTGCTTGATTTAGGGCTCCCGGATATGGATGGAGTGGAAGTCATCAAAAGAATCCGTACATGGTCTCATATGCCGATTATTGTTATTAGTGCGCGAAGTGAAGATAACGATAAGATAGAGGCTTTAGATGCCGGTGCAGATGATTATCTGACAAAGCCGTTCTCGGTGGAGGAGCTTCTTGCAAGACTACGAGTGGTAGGTCGCAGGCTTTCTGTGATGCAGCTAGGGACGCAGAGCTCCGTTTTTACAAATGGCAATTTGGTGGTGGATTATGCGGCAGGTTGTGCATATTTGAATGGGGAAGAGCTGCATTTGACGCCGATAGAGTATAGGCTTTTATGTCTGCTCTCGCAGAATGTTGGGAAAGTACTTACCCATACCTTTATTACGAGTAAAGTTTGGGGCAGCAGCATGGAGAACGATGTAGCTTCGCTGCGTGTGTTTATGGCAACTCTGCGAAAGAAGATAGAAAGCAACTTAGATGTGCAATATATTCAGACACATATTGGAATTGGATATCGAATGGTGAAAGTGGAGTGATGCAGGTATGACGCAATTGATAAGAAAACAATCTCCGGCTAGGCTGATTGCTATTGGCTTTGCTCTAGTCATATTGATTGGATCGGTATTACTTATTTTGCCATGCAGTGTCAGAGAGGGTGTCGATGTGCGATATATAGACGCACTTTATACATCTACAAGTGCAGTGTGTGTAACAGGTTTGATTGCCATTGATGTGGGTACGGCGTTTACGCCGCTGGGGCAGTTTTTTCTAGCTATGTTGATACAAATCGGTGGTTTAGGTGTTACTTCAGTAGGGGCAGGCATTATCCTGGCAATGGGTAAGAAAATCAATATGCGCGGACGAAGTTTGATTCGTGAGGCCTCGAATCTCGATTCGGGAAAAGGAACGGTACGGTTTGTGAGAAGTGTATTCCTGACTACCATTACATTTGAGTTAATCGGTGCAGCTTTGTCATTCATTGTATTTGTAAAAGATTATCCGCCGCTTACCGCATTGGGACATAGTCTTTTCCATTCGGTTGCTGCATTTAATAATTCGGGCTTTGATAATCTCGGGCTTTCAGAAGAACTTTACAGTAATATTAACTTGATGCCATATCAGGACAATGTATTGTTGAACTTTACCACTTGTGGACTCATTATTTTTGGCGGAATCGGTTTTCTAGTGATTAAAGAAATCCTTGAGAAACGATTTCAATGGAAAAAGTTTTCTATGCACGCGAAAGTTGTACTTTCGATGAGTGCGGCATTGATTATTGCCGGCACATTGCTTTTGAAATGGACAGAGGATGTGACGTGGCTTGCAGCTTTCTTTCACAGCGTATCGGCAAGAACGGCAGGATTCTCAACTTATAATCTTGGGAGCTTTTCCAACGCAGGATTACTTGTTTTAATGGTACTGATGTTTATTGGTGCATCTCCGGGATCTACCGGAGGTGGTATCAAGACAAGTACCTTTTATGTGCTTTTGCAAGGAATCAAAGCTTCTGCAACAAATAGGGCAGAAAAAGGCTTTCGATATGCAATTCCACAAGGGACTTTTAAAAAGGCGGCAGTTATTACAGTGCTTGCATTAGGAGTGGTATTTGGTGGCACTTATCTTATGGTTGTTATGGAGCCAGACCTTCGCCTGATAGATGCATTGTTTGAAGTGACAAGCGCATTTGGTACAGTCGGACTTTCTACAGGGATTACGAGTACGCTGTGCGATGGAAGCAAGATTCTTTCTATTGTTATTATGTATATCGGCCGACTTGGTCCATTGACCATTGCAACACTTTGGTATTTTACAAAGGGAGAACGTGTCCATTACCCAGATGGGAATGTTGCAATCGGCTAGAGGCGGAGGGAGATAGTATGTTTCAGAAATCAAAAAAAGAGAAAAATACATATGGAATTGTAGGACTTGGCAGATTTGGATATGCGCTTGCATTGGAGCTCGCTCGTTCAGGAGCAGATTTGATTGTGCTAGATCGAGACGAAGAAAAAATACGGGAGATGCGAGAGTATACGGAGAATGCATATGTCGTAAAGACGTTAGATAAAAAGACTCTGGCGGAGACAGGAATACAAAATAGTGAGATTGCGGTTGTTTGTATTGGAGAGCATATGGACACGTCCATACTTACAACGCTTCATTTGGTAAGCTTAGGTATTCCACAGGTAATTGCAAAAGCAACCAGTGCAGATCATGGCATAATTTTGGAAAAATTGGGTGCAGAGGTTGTGTATCCAGAGAGAGATATTGCTGTGCGACTCGCGCATCGTCTGGAAGCTTCTCGTGTGCTTGATTATATTCAACTCAGTGAGAAATTGAATATATCAAAGATTATTGTTCCAACAGTGCTTGTTGGAAAGAGTGTTATGGAAGTAGATTTGCGTGGAAAATTCGGTGTGAATATTATTGCAATAGAAAATGGAAGAAATATGAATAAAAGTGTTATGCCGGATTATGTATTTAAGGTCGGTGATATACTATTTGTCTCCGGTAGTAGAGATGGTCTGAACCAGTTTTCAGAATGGGAGTAGATATGGATTCGATAGGTTTTTTATTATTGTTTCAAGTGTCTGTTAAAAAAAGGAATAAAGAAACACAAAAAATATTTGACTTCACTTCGCTGGCGTGCTATAATAACTACAATTTTTAGGAAAACGACTGTGACGGAATTATGCTTCTTTTCTGAGGGTTTCAGAGAGCCGGTGGTTGGTGTGAACCGGTACGGATGAAAGATAGCAATCTCACTCCTGAGTCTACTCTGCAAAGGATATGGTATCTGTGTAGTGGAGTACGGTTGCCCCGTTATCGGCTTTGGACTTTATCGAGTCCGAGAGAGATAGTGTGCCGTAAGGCAGCTATAAGCAAGGTGGTACCGCGAATTGTTTATTCGTCCTTGAGGCTAAGGCTTCAAGGACTTTTTTATTCCATATATTTAAGGAGGAAAGCAATATGGATCAGATTAGAATTAGCGACATTACGATGAAGCAGACAGGGAAAGAATTCAGCCTGTCCTTCAAAGAGAAATTGGAGATTCCAAAGCTCCTAGATAAACTAAATGTAAGTGTGATTGAACTGGAAGGCATTACACAGCCGAAGGTGGATGCGTTGCGCATCAAATCGGTAGCGGCTACTGTGAAGAATAGCGTTGTTGCTGTTCCGGTTGCATTGTCAGAGGACAGTGTTGAGATGACTTGGAATGCATTGAAGGAGGCAAAGAAGCCAAGATTGCAGGTGTTTGCTTCTGTGAGTCCGGTGCAGATGGAATATTTGTTCCATAAGAAACCGGCTGCGATGCTTGCAGCGATTGAGGAGACTGTTACAGCCTGCGCCAAGAAGACAGCAGATGTAGAGTTTATTGCAGATGATGCTACAAGAAGTGATGAGGCTTTCCTTTATCAGACGGTAAAGACGGCGATTGCAGCAGGCGCAAAGACGATTACGGTTTGCGATGCAACTGGCGCAATTCTGCCGGATGAATTGGGTGTGTTTTTGGATGCGTTATATGAGAATGTTCCAGAGTTAAAGGATGTCGTGCTCGGTATTTCTTGCTCGAATGAGCTTGCGATGGCAGATGCCTGTGCGATTGCGGCAATCAAGGCAGGTGCACGTGAGATTAAGGCAGCGGCCTACCAGATAAATCAGATTTCTCTTCCGAATGTGTCACGTCTTCTTGCGACAAAGGGAGAGAGCTTTGCTGTGAGCTCAAGCGTTCGTACAGTAGAGATGAATCGGATTGTAAAGCAGATTGAATGGATGTGTCAGACTAGCCGCAGCAAGAATTCGCCGTTTGACAATGGTGTGCAGGACGCGGTGGAAGAGATGTCATTGACAAGCCACGACAATATGACAGCAGTATTAAAGGCGGTTGAGAAGCTGGGCTATGATTTGAGCGAGGAGGATGGCGCACAGGTTTGGGATGCATTTCAGAAGATTGCAGCCCGCAAGGATGTGATTTCTTCAAAGGAATTAGATACCATCGTTGCTTCGGCAGCGATGCAGGTTCCGGCAACCTATGTATTACATAGTTATAGCATTTCCGCAAGCAACATTGCCGCTTCTATGGCGAATATGCAGTTGGAGAAGAACGGCGAGATGTTGTCAGGTGTTGCAATGGGAGATGGGCCGGTAGATTCTGCGTTCTTGGCGTTGGAGAATATCATAGGCTGTCACTATGAATTGGATGATTTCCAGATTCGTTCCGTGACAGAGGGCCGCGAGGCGATGGGCGAAGCGGTTGTGAAATTGCGCTCGAATGGAAAGTTGTATTCGGGACGCGGTATTTCGACGGATATTGTCGGTTCTAGCATCCAGGCATATATCAGTGCATTAAATAAGATTGTTTATGAGGAGGCTGAAGGTTAATGAAATTATCGTTTTCTACAAGAGGCTGGGCTCATTTGAGTTGGGAAGAATGGCTGGACGCCGGTACAAGTATGAAGTTTGAGGGCGTCGAGGTTTATAACCTGCCAAAGTTCCCGGAGCTTATGGAGCGTAGCGGCCCATTTCACAAATACAATATGGCGGCAACTGCGCGTCAGCTGCGCGAGAAGAAGCTTTCGATTCCGTGTTTCGACACGTCTTGTGATTTGTCATCTAATGAGGAGAACTTTGTTCCTGCGATGAAGGAGTTAATTCAGATTGCAAAGCAGATGCAGGTGCCATATGTGACGATTGTTGCACTGCACGATAATGAGGAGCTTGTTCGCGCGCGTTTGACAGAGTTAATTCAGGACGCGGAAGCGGCAGACGTGACGATTTTGATAAAGAC
>JAXJPN010000093.1:0-4726 GCA_036311625.1 Faecalimonas sp. | reverse complement strand
TTTATTCATGGTCTGGTGCGTGATTCGCTGGGACGCAAGATGAGTAAGTCTCTTGGAAATGGTATCGACCCGCTTGAGATTATCGAGCAATACGGGGCAGATGCCTTGCGTATGACTCTGGTGACAGGAAATGCGCCAGGAAATGATATGCGTTTCTACGATGAGAGAGTGGAGGCGAACCGTAACTTTGCGAACAAGGTTTGGAATGCATCGCGTTTTATTTTGATGAATATGGAGGATAAGACGATTGTAGCGCCGCAGCCGGAGGAGCTGTCTGTGGTGGATAAGTGGGTGCTTTCGAAGGTGAATACGCTTGCAAAAGATGTGACCGAGAACATGGATAAGTTTGAACTCGGAATTGCTTTGCAGAAGGTATATGATTTTATCTGGGATGAATTCTGCGACTGGTATATTGAGCTTGCGAAGTATCGCATTTACCATGCAGATGAGGACACGAAAGCAGCGAATGCAGCACTTTGGACTTTGCGCACAGTGCTTGCAAATGGCTTGAAGCTTTTGCATCCGTTTATGCCGTTTGTCTCTGAGGAGATTTATGGTGCATTGGTTCCGGAGGAAGAGTCTTTGATGATGTCTGCGTGGCCGCAATACTGTGAGGAGTGGGCATTTGCAAAAGAGGAAGCTATTGTGGAACATATGAAGGAGATAATTCGTGGCGTGCGTAACGTGCGTGCGGAGATGAATGTTGCACCAAGCCGTAAGGCGGGCGTGTTTGTGGTTTGTGAGAACGCAGAGCTGTGTCAGGGATTTGAGGGGATGCTGACATCGGCAGCGCCGCTGATGAGTGCAAGTGAGATTGTGGTACAGAAGGATAAGACAGGCATCGATGAGGATGCGGTATCTGTGGTTGTGACGGATGCGGTTGCTTATCTTCCTTTGGCAGAGCTTGTGGACTTTGCCCAGGAGATTGAACGCCTTATGAAAGAGGAGGCAAGACTGGTAAAAGAGCTTGCCCGTGTCAATGGTATGCTGAGCAATGAGAAGTTTATCAGCAAGGCTCCGGAGGCGAAGATTCAGGAGGAGAAGGCGAAGCTGGAGAAGTATACACAGATGATGGAACAGGTAAGGGAGAGGCTTGCGGGACTTCGCAAGTAAGATGAGATACGAGGTTACAGTATGAAACAGATTGCGTGGGGAGAGCTAAAGGAGAGAGTATGTGTGCAGATGAATCGCTATTCGATGCTTCTGCATGTGGTTTTGGCATGTGTCATCAATTTTCTGATTGAGGCACTTTCCAGACACTCTGTCATAAAGGCATGGAGCTATATGACGGGTTCGCCGTGGGTGTTCTTGTTCAATGCCTATATGATATTTTCAAGCTTTATGTTGGTTTATATTGTGAAGCGCCGTATTTTCGCGCGTATTATTATCAGTGCACTTTGGATTTTGGTTGGAAGTGTGAATTGCTATATGCTGTCTGTGCGTGTGACGCCGTTTAACGCACAGGATTTGAAGATGGTAACCGATGTGGTGACGATGCTGGACAAGTATTTTACCGGTGTGCAGGGAATTTTGATAACCATCGGCATTTTGGCAGTGATTGCGCTTTTGGTTGTTATCTGGAAATTTGCAGGCAAGTATAAGGGAAAGCTACACCGCATCTTTGCTTCGATTGTGGCGGTGATTTCCATTGCGCTGATTATACCGCTTACGGGGCTTGCCATTGAGAAGCGTGTGGTTTCAAATTATTTTGGAAATATCGCCTTTGCTTACGAAGACTACGGTCTGCCATATTGTTTCTTGACGAGTTTGTTTAATACCGGTATCAATCAGCCGGCAGTGTACTCGAAGGAGAATATCAAAGAGATTAATCAGGATGGAAAGCTTACGGAGGTTTCGACGACTCGTGAGGAATTGCCGAATATCATTTTAATTCAATTGGAGTCCTTCTTTGATACGGATGAGGTGGAATTTTTTACGACTTCAGAGGATCCGATTCCGACCTTCCATGCCTTGATGGAAAAGTATTCGACGGGATATTGTAAGGTGCCTTCTGTGGGTGCCGGAACGGCAAATACAGAGTTTGAGGTGCTGACGGGCATGAATCTGCGTTATTTTGGGCCGGGTGAGTATCCGTATAAGACCTTGGCAAAGTACCGGGAGATGGAGAGTATCGCAACTGCGCTGAAGGAGTTTGGCTACGGCGCGCATGCGTTGCACAACAATGGCGGTAATTTTTACAGCCGTGCGGATGTGTTTAACAAGATGGGCTTTGACAGCTATACAAGTAAGGAATTTATGAATATTCTGCAGACGACGGAGAATGGCTGGGCGAAGGATGATGTGCTGACGCAGCATATCGTGAATGCTTTGGATTCTACCGAGCAGCAGGATTTGGTGTTTGGCATTACCGTTGAGGGACACGGGGATTACCCGGCAGAAAAGGTGATTGAGAATCCGCGTATTGAAGTGCAGGGCATTGCAGACGAGGGGCTGAAGAATTCTTGGGAATATTATGTGAATCATCTCTATGAGACGGATCGCTTTATCGCAGATTTGCTTGCTGAGATTGAGAAGCGCGGCGAACCGACCGTGTTGGTTCTGTATGGTGACCATTTGCCGACGATGGGACTTGAGGCGAAGGATTTGAAGGGGCGCTATCTGTACAATACGAATTATGTGATTTGGGATAATATCGGTCTGGAGAAGAAGGATCGCAATATTCCGACCTATCAGCTGATGGCTGAGGTGTTCGAGCGTTTGGATATTCATTCGGGTACGATTTTTAATTATCATCAGCAGAGACGCCAGAGCAAGAATTATCTTGTGGATTTGGAGCTCTTGCAGTATGACGAGTTGTATGGGGAAGGGTATATCTACGGAAAGAAGCCTTATGAGGTGAAGCGTGACAAGGAGTTCCAGATGGGAATTCTGGATGTGACGCTCTCGGGTATCTCGATGAACCTGGATGGCACTTATAGTTTTTACGGACAAAATATGACGGCAAACAGCAAGATTTATGTCAACGGGGAAAAGATGAAGACGAAGTTTTTGAATAATACCCGTATTGAGCTGGAGGATGAGGAGTTGGAGGAAGGCGATGAGATTGTGGTGAGTCAGGTGGGCTCGAGCAATCGTGTGTTCCGCTCCAGTGAGAAATATAAGTTTAATGAAGGTAAGCTGGTGCTTGCATCTGCATATGTAAAGCCACAGGAGCCGGAGGCACCACAGGAGGGTGAAGCTGTGCCGGATGCCGCTGGGGCGCAAGCCGAAGCGCAGGCGGATGACGCGGTAGGAAATATGTAGAGAAAGCGCAAAAAATGCGCACGAAAAAGCTTGCATTTCGACTTTGGGGTGCGTATGATGGGTGTGCGGGAAGTTTCACAGCAGGAGGAATGGACATGCTGAATTTTGAAGAAGAGTTGAAGAAGTTTAAACCGTGTCTGGAGGTCGATGAGTTGGAGGAAGCAGTTTACCAAGAGGACTTGACGGATATTACAGATTTGTTGAAGGAAGTTATGCAGCAGAAATAGTAGGGCGACGGTGAAGAAAGTGGAATATACCAAGAAATTTTTATATCAATCGAACCAGTGGTATAACGATGGGTTAAAAAAAGCGAATATTCGAGATTTGTCGGGCGCAATTGTATCTTTGAAAAAGAGTCTGCAGTACAACAGGGACAATGTTCCTGCGAGAAATCTTTTGGGTTTGGTGTACTATGGGCGCGGCGAAGTGGTGGAAGCCTTAGTGGAGTGGATTATCAGTAAGAACATTCAGTCTCACGGCAATATTGCGACCTACTATATGAAGAAGGTGCAGGAGTCGCAGGTGGAGCTGGAGGCAATTAACCAGGCAATTCAGAAGTACAACCAGTGTCTGGTGTACTGCGAGCAGGGTGGCGAGGATTTGGCGGCTATTCAGCTTTGCAAGGTAGTTGCGGCACATCCGTCATTTTTGCGGGCGTACCAGCTGCTTGCTTTGATTTATATGCAGGCGGAGCAGTATGCGAAGGCAAGGCAGATGCTCCGGAAGGCGCACAAGCTTGACACGACCAATGAGACGACGCTTCGTTATATGCATGAGCTAAAGACCTTGCACAGTGACAAGGTGGCAAAGCTGAAGGACTCGAAGGACCAGTCGGTTTCGTATAAGCTGGGTAATGAGACGATTATTCAGCCCATTTCCAATACGCTCAAGGACAATGCCACGATGATGACCATTGTCAATATTGTGATTGGTCTGGTCGTAGGTGCGGCGCTGGTATGGTTTTTGATTGTGCCGGCGATGCGCCAGAAGATGGCGGCGCAGACGAACGAGGAGATTGTGGCTTACAGTGAGCAGATTGCCTCGTTGGAGAATGAAGTGGATATGTTGAATCGGGAGCTTTCGCAGTGTATAAGGCGGAGAGCGAGGCTACGGCGGAGGAGAAGGCGATTGCGCAGAATACGCAGGGCACCTATGAGGCTTTGGTTGCAGCGGTTTTACATTATTATGATGCGGATTATAAGCGTTCTGCACTTGTGGATGAATTGCTTGCAATTTCACCGGCATCTTTGGGGGCGACCGGCAAGGCTTGCTATGAGAAGATAACGGCTGAGGTGTACGCGAAGGAGTGCGAGGAGGTATTCCCGACAGCCAAGCGGAATTGTGAGGTTGCAAACTATAATACGGGTATTCCGAAGCTGGAGCGGATTCTGAAGATGAACGAGGGTTACGCAGATGGTGAGGCGATGTTGATTTTGATGAAGGCTTACCAGAAGACGGAAGC
>JAXJPN010000092.1:0-8986 GCA_036311625.1 Faecalimonas sp. | reverse complement strand
TCTAATGATAATGTGTTCGTGCGGGACGCACATCTATCGATATAACCCGCAACCTACAGAAATCATAGTTCTGTTTGTGATTCGATTTTGTTACTTTTCTTGTTTTCACAAGGTAGTTCTTCTTACTAAATTCGAACTTCGTTTACACTCGTTCTCATTAAGTTCCGAAGAACAAAGTTCGTACTAAATTCATACTTCGCTTCCGCTCGTATTCATTAAGTGCTCTACTTTTACTTCGCGTCTTTTGGTCTCTTAGCACCGTATTTTGAACGTGCTTGTCTTCTCTTAGCAACGCCTGCTGTATCAAGTGTACCACGAACGATGTGATATCTTGTACCTGGCAAGTCTTTTACTCTACCACCACGAATCAGCACAACGCTATGCTCCTGAAGGTTGTGACCTTCACCTGGAATGTAGCTTGTTACTTCGATACCGTTTGAAAGACGTACTCTGGCGATCTTTCTAAGAGCCGAGTTAGGTTTCTTAGGTGTAGCTGTCTTAACTGCTGTACACACACCTCTTTTTTGTGGTGCAGAAGTATCTGTAGCTCTTTTCTTCAGAGAGTTGAAACCCTTTTGAAGAGCAGGTGCTGTAGATTTCTTTACAGAAGTCTGACGTCCTTTTCTAACTAACTGGTTAAATGTTGGCATTCTTTTCACCTCCTATGATTTTCTTTTGGTTGCTAGTTCTACTTTTTCAAGTATTTGGGCGCACAAAAAATATATGCATTTCTATGCACGCCTAAGTATTTTATTATGTTTACACTCAAAAGTCAAGGTTTTTTATAAAAAAGTTTGCGCTTCTTGCGAATCGTTTGCACGAAGTGCCTTTTTGTTTTCCTATAAAGCAAAAAACCTCAGGGCTTTTTGCCCTGAGGTCTCTCAAACTGCTTATTCTTCTACAATCGCCTCTTCTGCTTCTGTCTCAAGCGTTTCCACTTCCTCAACTTCTGCATCCAAAACCTCTGCATCCTCCACTTCTTCCTCAGCCTCTGCCTCACGCAGGTCTGTGTTCAGTGTCACTTCGCGGTATTCTCTCATACCGGTACCAACCGGAATCAACTTACCAATGATTACGTTCTCCTTCAAACCAATCAACGGGTCAACCTTCCCCTTGATTGCCGCTTCTGTCAGAACTTTGGTTGTCTCCTGGAAGGAAGCTGCTGAAAGGAATGAATTTGTAGCAAGGGAAGCCTTTGTAATACCGAGCATAATCGCTTCGCCGGTTGCCGGCTCTTTCCCCTCTGCAATCAATCTTTCATTTACATCCTCAAAATCAAGGATATCTACCATCGTTCCCGGTAAGAACTCAGAATCACCATTCTCTTCCACGCGAATCTTCTTGAGCATCTGACGCACAATCAACTCAATATGCTTATCGTTGATTTCTACACCCTGCAAACGATATACACGCTGCACTTCGTGAAGCATGTAATCCTGTACGGCACGCACACCCTTAATCTTCAAGATGTCATGCGGGTTCACGCTACCTTCTGTCAGCTCATCGCCGGCTTCTAAGACTGCGCCGTCCTGAATCTTGATACGAGAACCGTACGGAATCAAGTAAGCCTTTGTCTCGCCCGTCTCATTGTTCGTCACAATGATTTCGCGCTTCTTCTTTGTGTCGTTGATTGTCGCAACACCACCAAATTCGGTAATGATTGCAAGACCCTTCGGCTTTCTTGCCTCAAAGAGCTCCTCGACACGAGGAAGACCCTGTGTGATATCTCCACCTGCCACACCACCGGTATGGAAGGTTCTCATCGTAAGCTGTGTACCAGGTTCACCGATAGACTGTGCAGCGATAATACCAACTGCCTCACCTACCTGTACCGGCTCACCGGTTGCCATGTTCGCACCATAACATTTTGCGCAGACACCGATGTGTGATTTACAGGTAAGGATGGTACGAATCTTCACTTCTGTGATTTCACCGCCGTCCTTATTGTTCACACCATATTTCATAATGTTTTCTGCACGTTTCGGAGTAATCATATGATTTGCTTTCACAATCACATTGCCATCTTTATCGCAAATGGTCTCGCAAGAATAACGTCCTGTGATACGTTCCTGCAAGCTCTCGATTTCCTCGTTGCCATCCATAAACGCACGCACGTACATACCAGGAATCTCTGCACCCTTCTCCACACAGTCTACTTCACGAATACTGAGCTCCTGTGAAACGTCAACCAAACGTCTGGTCAAGTAACCCGAGTCGGCTGTACGAAGCGCGGTATCGGAAAGACCCTTACGAGCACCGTGCGCAGACATAAAGTATTCCAATACGTCCAAGCCTTCACGGAAGTTCGATTTAATAGGAAGCTCGATGGTACGACCTGTCGTATCTGCCATCAAACCACGCATACCTGCAAGCTGCTTAATCTGCTTATCAGAACCACGCGCACCGGAGTCAGCCATCATAAAGATATTATTGTACTTATCCAGTCCGTCCAAGAGGGCCTTCGTAAGTGCATCATCGGTGTTCTTCCATGTCTCTACAACTTCTTTATATCTTTCTTCTTCTGTAATCAAACCACGCTTGAAGTTCTTTGTGATTCTGTCCACCGTATCCTGTGCTTCCTGAATCATCTGCGGCTTCTGCGGCGGCACTGTCATCTCTGAAATAGAAACAGTCATCGCTGCCTTCGTCGAATACTTATATCCGGTTGCCTTGATGTTGTCCAGCACCTCTGCTGTCACCGTTGCTCCATGTGTATTGATTACCTTCTGAAGAATCTGCTTATTCTGCTTCTTACCTACCAAGAAGTCAACTTCCAAAAGAAGCTCATTTCCCGGAATGCTTCTGTCTACAAATCCCAAATCCTGTGGGATAATCTCATTGAACAAGAAACGTCCCAAAGTAGACTCTACAATTCCTGTCTTCACTTCCCCATTTGCAAGTGTCTTCTCCACGCGCACCTTAATGCGAGAGTGCAAGGTAATGACATTGTTCTCATATGCAAGGATTGCCTCATTCAAGCTCTTGAAGAACTTGCCTTCGCCTACCGAACCCGGTCTCTCCTGTGTCAAATAGTAGATACCGAGTACCATGTCCTGTGAAGGAACGGCTACCGGACCACCATCTGAAGGCTTCAAAAGGTTGTTCGGAGACAGGAGCAAGAATCTACACTCTGCCTGCGCCTCTACGGAAAGCGGCAAATGCACAGCCATCTGGTCACCGTCAAAGTCGGCATTGTATGCGGTACATACAAGTGGATGAAGCTTAATTGCCTTACCCTCTACCAGAATCGGCTCAAATGCCTGAATACCAAGTCTATGCAGGGTAGGAGCACGGTTCAACATAACCGGATGCTCTTTGATAACCTCTTCAAGCACATCCCAAACCTCCGGCTGCAATCTCTCTACCATCTTCTTTGCATTTTTAATATTGTGTGCAGAACCATTCGCTACAAGCTCTTTCATAACAAACGGCTTGAACAACTCAATTGCCATCTCTTTCGGAAGACCACACTGATAAATCTTAAGCTCCGGTCCCACGACGATTACGGAACGTCCCGAATAGTCAACACGCTTTCCAAGCAAGTTCTGACGGAAACGTCCGGATTTACCCTTTAACATATCCGACAACGACTTAAGCGCTCTGTTACCCGGTCCCGTTACCGGACGTCCGCGACGACCATTGTCAATCAAAGCGTCAACTGCTTCCTGCAACATTCTCTTCTCGTTGCGCACAATGATATCCGGCGCACCAAGTTCCAAAAGTCTTCTCAGACGATTGTTTCTGTTGATGATTCTTCTATATAAATCATTCAAATCAGAGGTTGCAAAACGTCCGCCGTCAAGCTGTACCATCGGACGCAAATCAGGTGGAATAACCGGGATAACATTCATAATCATCCATTCCGGCTTATTTCCAGAACCGCGAAATGCTTCTACAACTTCCAAGCGCTTTACGATTCTCGCACGCTTCTGTCCTGAGGCTCCCTCAAGGCCAGCCTGCAATTCCTCATATTCCTTATCCAAATCAATGGCTTTCAAAAGCTCTTGTATCGCCTCAGCACCCATTCCAACACGGAAGCTGTCACCCCAAGTCTCTCTTGCTTCTTGGTATTCCTGTTCTGAGAGCACTTGCTTATACTGGAGATTTGTCTCTCCCTTATCCAATACAATATAAGATGCAAAGTACAATACTTTTTCCAATGTTCTTGGTGATAAATCAAGAATCAGTCCCATTCTGCTTGGGATTCCCTTGAAATACCAAATGTGTGACACCGGAGCGGCAAGCTCGATGTGTCCCATACGCTCACGTCTTACGCTTGCTTTGGTAACCTCAACGCCGCATCGGTCACAGACTACGCCTTTATAACGAATCTTCTTATACTTTCCACAGTGACATTCCCAGTCCTTGCTTGGTCCGAAAATACGCTCACAAAAAAGTCCGTCTTTTTCAGGCTTTAATGTTCTATAGTTAATCGTCTCCGGCTTTGTAACCTCGCCGCGCGACCACTCTAAAATCTTTTCAGGTGATGCCAAGCCAATCTTGATTGCATCAAAGGTAATTGGCTCGTATGCTGTTTCATTATTTACTGCTGGCATTCCGGCAATCCTCCTATTCCTCGTCTACTATTACGTCAAAATCCATATCGTCCGGTTCTGTGTAGTCGTCTTCCTCAACGTCAATCAACTCTTCGCCCTCAAATTCTTGCTGGCCAAAGCCGTGTGCGCCAAAGGATTCATTCGACTCGTATCTTCTGTCCCCTTCGATAATCGTGTGTAAATCCGTCTCGCCGTAATCTACGGTCTCTACGATTTCCACTTCACTTGTCGTTCCGTCCGCCTCATTCTTGAGTACCTTTACATCCAAACCAAGCGACTGTAACTCCTTAAGAAGTACCTTGAATGACTCCGGAATACCTGCCTCCGGTATATTGTCACCCTTGATAATCGCCTCGTATGTCTTCACACGACCCACAACGTCATCGGACTTCACTGTCAGAATCTCCTGCAGAGTATAAGCAGCACCATATGCCTCAAGTGCCCAAACCTCCATCTCACCGAATCTCTGTCCACCGAACTGTGCCTTACCACCAAGTGGCTGCTGTGTTACCAATGAGTAAGGTCCGGTAGAACGTGCATGAATCTTGTCGTCTACCAAGTGATGGAGTTTCAGGTAGTGCATGTGTCCGATGGTAACCGGGCTGTCAAAATACTCACCGGTTCTACCGTCACGAAGACGTACCTTACCGTCTCTTGAAAGCGGAACCCCTTTCCACAACTCTCTGTGATCACGGTTGTCTGACAAATACTGCAACACTTCCGGAAGTAATTCCTGACCGTGCTTTGCTTCAAATTCTTCCCACTCTAAGTTGACATAATCATTTGCCAAATCCAGAGTGTCCATAATATCAACCTCGTTTGCACCGTCGAATACCGGCGTTGCAATGTTAAATCCAAGTGCCTTCGCTGCAAGGCTCAAATGGATCTCGAGCACCTGTCCGATGTTCATACGCGATGGTACACCGAGCGGGTTCAATACAATGTCGAGCGGACGTCCGTTCGGAAGGAAAGGCATATCCTCTACCGGCAATACGCGGGAAACAACACCCTTGTTACCATGACGGCCAGCCATCTTATCTCCTACGGAAATCTTTCTCTTCTGTGCAATGTAAATACGAACAGACTGGTTCACACCCGGAGAAAGCTCATCGCCATTCTCTCTTGTAAACACCTTCGCATCTACAACAATACCATACTCACCGTGCGGCACCTTCAGTGATGTATCACGCACCTCGCGTGCCTTCTCACCAAAGATTGCGCGAAGCAGTCTCTCTTCTGCGGTCAGCTCTGTCTCTCCCTTCGGAGTTACCTTACCAACCAAGATATCACCGGCACGAACCTCAGCACCGATACGGATAATACCTCTGTCATCCAAATCCTTAAGTGCATCATCGCCGACACCCGGTATATCGCGAGTAATCTCTTCTGGCCCAAGCTTCGTATCACGAGCCTCTACCTCATATTCCTCAATATGGATAGATGTATACACATCATCCTGTACCAATCTCTCACTTAATAATACGGCATCCTCGTAATTGTAGCCTTCCCAAGTCATAAAACCAATCAGCGGATTCTTACCAAGTGCCATCTCACCATTTGCTGTAGAAGGACCGTCTGCAATGACCTGTCCTGCCTCAACCTTCTCGCCCTTTACAACAATTGGCTTCTGGTTGTAGCAGTTGCTCTGGTTACTGCGCAAGAACTTCGTTAATTTATAGGTCTTCTTTGTTCTGTCCTTCTGCTTGATAACAATCTCTTTTGAAGTTGCACGCTCAACAACACCTGCCTGCTCTGCAACTATACAAACACCGGAATCCACCGCTGCTTTCGTCTCAATACCCGTACCAACAACCGGAGCTTCTGTAATCATAAGCGGTACTGCCTGACGCTGCATGTTAGAACCCATAAGCGCACGGGTCGGGTCATCATTCTCCAAGAACGGAATCAACGCCGTAGCCACAGAGAATACCATCTTCGGAGAGACGTCCATATAATCAAATGCCGTCTTCTCGTATTCCTGTGTCTCCTCGCGATAACGTCCGGAAACATTCTTATGCACAAAATGACCCTCTGCATCCAAAAGCTCATTCGCCTGTGCTACATGATAGTTATCCTCTTCATCTGCCGTCATATAAACAACTTCATCCGTAACAACCGGATTCTTCGGATCGGTCTTATCAATCTTGCGGTATGGTGCCTCTACGAAACCATACTCGTTGATTCTTGCATAAGTTGCAAGCGAGTTAATCAAACCGATGTTTGGACCTTCCGGTGTCTCTACCGGACACATTCTTCCGTAATGTGAGTAGTGAACGTCACGCACCTCAAATCCGGCACGGTCTCTGGAAAGACCACCAGGACCAAGTGCAGACAAACGTCTCTTATGCGTCAACTCACCAAGCGGGTTGTTCTGATCCATAAACTGTGACAACTGTGAAGAACCAAAGAACTCTTTCACAGCCGCAGTCACCGGCTTAATGTTAATCAACGACTGTGGAGAAATGCCCTCCAAATCCTGTGTCGTCATACGCTCACGTACCACTCTCTCAAGTCTTGACAGACCAATGCGGTACTGATTCTGCAACAACTCACCCACTGCGCGGATACGTCTGTTCCCCAAATGGTCGATATCATCATCGGTTCCGATACCATATTCCAAATGAATATTGTAGTTAATCGAAGCCAAAATATCTTCTTTTGTAATGTGCTTCGGAATCAAATCCGCAACATTCTTGCGAATCGCCTCTTTGAGCTCCTCAATGTCTCCTGCACTTTCCTCGATAAACTGCGCCAAAACAGGATAGTATACTGCCTCTGTCACACCCACCTCTGCAGGGTCGATGTCAACAACAGCATCCAATCTCACCATCATGTTAGACAAAATCTTAACATTGCGCTCCATTCCTTCTACGTCTACCCAAACAAATGGAACAGCTGCATTCTGCAACAGCTCAGCGGACTCTCTTGTCAGCTTGTCGCCCTTGCTCGCCAGCACTTCACCGTTAAGCGGACTTACAACATCCTCTGCCAACACTTGTCCCACAATACGCTTCTGGAAAGACAACTTCTTATTAAACTTATAGCGACCTACCTTTGCAAGGTCGTAGCGTCTCGGGTCAAAGAACATAGACATAATCAGGCTCTCCGCACTATCCACTGCGAGCGGCTCACCCGGACGAATCTTTTTGTACAGCTCCAAGAGACCTTCCTGATAATTCTCAGCAACGTCCTTTCCAAAGCTCTCAATAATCTTCGGCTCTTCACCAAACAATTCCAAAATCTCTGTGTTCGTTCCAACACCAAGTGCACGAATCAATACGGTAATCGGCACCTTTCTTGTTCGGTCTACACGCACCCAGAATACATCATTGGAATCCGTCTCGTATTCCAACCATGCACCACGATTCGGAATGACTGTACAAGAATACAGTTCTTTTCCAATCTTGTCGTGACCGATTCCATAATAAATACCTGGAGAACGAACCAACTGGCTAACGATAACACGCTCTGCTCCATTGATTACGAACGTACCCGTAGCCGTCATCAACGGAAGATCTCCCATAAAGATTTCGTGCTCATTTATCTCATCCGTTTCCTTATTATAAAGTCTTACCTTCACCTTCAATGGTGCTGCATAGGTCGCATCGCGCTCCTTGCACTCCTCAATTGTGTACTTTATGTCATCTTCACACACCGTGAAATCTACGAATTCCAGACTTAACTGTCCACTATAATCCGTAATCGGTGAGATGTCCGCAAACACTTCCCTCAATCCGGCATCCAAAAACCACTGGTAAGAATCCTTCTGCACTTCGATCAAGTTCGGCATCTGCAAAACTTCTTTTTGTCTCGCATAACTCATACGCGAACTTTTTCCGCTTGTAATAGGACGAATTCTGTTTTTCTCCATTGACGTTCCACTCCTTGCATGTATTGTAATTCTAATTATTCTGCCTTTTGCACCCCTGTTTTTCTGTGAGAATTCATTGCATAAAGACCCACTTTTTCACAATAGTGCAACTTAGAATGTACCACAAAGCGCAAGCAGTGTCAAGCAAGTTTTTCAAATTTTTCCATTTTTTTGAAGTGCCAAAATGGAACAAAAAAGAAAGGTTGCTTTCGTAACCTTTCTTTCTGTATTCCCTTAATTTTTCTTTGTCATATGACGCAGTACCTTTCCCGGACGCGCTCCTGTATGCCTTCCTTTTTCAATGACCGGCGTTCCATTCACAATCACATAATCCATTCCCTCACAGTAACGATTCAGTTCTGCAAAAGTCGCCTTTATCTCCAAGCTATCCAAATCAAACACATTCACATCCGCATAGTACCCTTCCTTTAAGATACCTCTCTTCTCCAAACGGTAATGCTGTGCCGGCATCGACGACACCTTCATCAATGCCTTTTCAATCGGCAATGCTTTCTTATCGCGCACATAATGCGCAAAGAAATACATCATACTCATATAG